>NZ_JAGGQR010000017.1:0-98370 GCF_018613205.1 Bacillus sp. ISL-46 | reverse complement strand
TAATAATTCACCGCGTTAATTTATAATAATAATAATATATAGGATTTTCAACTAGTCTGTTGATTTGCGCTCCAGGCGCTTCGCTTTCCGCGGGCGTGCCGGGGAGCCTCCTCGTCGCTTTGCTCCTGCGGGGTCTCCCCTGCCCCGTACTCCCGCAGGAGTCTGCGCGCCTTCCGCTCCAATCAACGGTGTAGTATTCAATTTAAGCTCTTCAACTCATCTAAAAAATACGCTCTTTTCTAAAAGAATGTTGCTTCTTAAACTCGCTCATAAAACACGAGATTCGCTCATAAAAGCTCATTATTCGCTCATTGAAACCCAATATTCGCTCATTGAAGGAAAAAGACGAATAATATATCATGAATGTTCAAATGTTGAAGTGTAATTTTACACAAAATATCCTTTTTAATTATCTGATCATTGATTTATAACAACATTATCTTCTAAAACAGCCAAAGAATATAAAGAATAAGTGTGAAATCAATGTTTAAGCCAAAATAGTTTTGCCAAAGTGAATATGAATTTGTGTCTATTGATGAACTTATATCAGAAGATTTAGTTGGGCTAGAAAAAGAATGTTGCAATGCTTTAGGTTAATTTGTCTCCCTGTTGATTGGAGTGGAGGGCACTCGACTCCTGCGGGACAGAGAGGTCACGGGAGACCCCGGAGGCGCCAAAACGCCGAGGAGGCTCCAGGACCTCCCCGCGGAAAGCGAGTGCCCGGAGCGGAAATCAACAGGCCAGTTAGCAGGGACAATCAATTAATAATTTCACCCATACCTAACGACTATGCTTTGGTCAATATGCCTGTAAGGTAAAGCTTCCGCTTTTCTGTTCTATAAATGCCTAAAAAATCATAAAAGTGATATAAAGGCTAATTCACCAAGAACAGGGGGCAACGTAATGATTTATCGCTTGCTTGCTTTAAATATTGATGGCACACTTCTTCAAACAAATGGAAAAATTCATAAATCAACAAAAGAAGCAATCGAATATGTTCAACAAAAAGGGATATATGTCACACTCGTTACATCAAGGAGTTTTCCTTCTACAAGGAAAGTAGCGAAGGCCTTAAAAATAAAATCACCATTAATCACTCATCAAGGCGCTTTTATTGCCAGTTCAGAGGACAAACCAATTTATGTGAAAAGGATAAATGAAGATATAACCTACGATACAGTAAGCTTTTTAGAGGCCCTGCCCTGTCAAATTCGTCTAGTCCACGAACAATTTTCATTAGCAAATAAATTAAAGATAAATAATAATTTGTTGGCTAAAACCGTTTTTACCTCAGGAGATCCAGTCTTCTATTCACAGCAATTTGTTTCATCACTATCGGAATATTTACATGACCAACCAGTGAGCCCGCCTAAGATTGAAGTATATTTTGAAGAAGAGAGTGACCTTCAAGATGCCAAAAAGGCGCTTAGAAAAATGTTTACAGAGATTGAATTGATTGAGCTTGACTCGTTACGGTTAGATATTGTACCCGTGGGTGTTTCAAAGTTATCAGGGTTATCCTACCTAGCGAGCCAACTTGGAATCCATCGAAAAGAAATGGTCTATATCGGTGATGGTCTAGATGATATTCCATTGCTTGAAGCCGTAGGTCTAGGAGTATCAATGTGGAATGCCGATTTCGAAGTAAAGAGAGCATCCGATTGGGTTACCAGATCAGAGAATGAACATGGTGTTGCATATATGGTCAAAGAACATTTTAGAAAGCAGCAGCCAATTGAGTTTTTAAGAAGGATGAACATTATCAAAAAATAATCCCAGAAAGATATCAGTGGCAGAGCCGTTGATATCTTTTTTTGTTTGAACTATTATCTAAATAATTTCCACTGTATTGATTTAACTTTCAGTGGGTATTCCTTTGCCTTTTTGACTGTGATAAGAAAAAGATTAGGTAATAGAAAATTCACTATATTTTAAAAACTTTTATTTATTTATCCCATCAATTCCCTATATAATGGAATTGATGAAAGAGGATGGGAGGGTTGGGCATGTCGATAAATTTTATTACCGATAAGGTGCATGTGAAGATTGCTGGCCGTGTTGCAACATTAGAAATGAATAGACCCGAAGCTTTAAACGCAATGGATCCAGATATGATTAGGGGGCTTGTCTGCAAGCTTAAAGAAATCAGTGAATCCGATGAAATTGATATTGTTGTAATAACCGGAAAAGGTAGAGCCTTTTCAGCCGGCGGTGATATTAAAACAATGATTTCTAGCATGAATGAAAATGAATTTTATCCAGTCATGGATAGCATTAGTGAGCTTATTATTACTCTTTATAGTATGCCGAAATTAACGATTAGCGCTGTATCAGGGGCAGCAGCAGGCTTGGGATTCAGCCTAGCATTAGCTACAGACCATATCATTGCCGAAAAGACTAGTAAGTTTGCAATGAATTTTATTGGAATTGGTTTGATTCCTGATGGAGGTGCCCATTTCTTTTTAGAGAAAAAATTAGGAGAAGCAAAAGCGAAACACGTAATCTGGGACGGTAAAATGATGAATGCTGCTGAGGCATTGGAGTTGGGGTTAATTGAAGAGGTAGCCACTGGAACGCTTCAGGAGACATTAGATGCTAGAATCGCAGATTGGTTAAGCAAACCGGTTCAAGCAATGATAAAAACAAAAAAAATATTGGCAGACATGAATCGTCCATATTTACTAAAAATATTAGAATTAGAAAAACTCTCCCAACAAAAAATGCGTGAAACGATTGACCACCAAGAAGGAATTCGAGCATTTATTGAAAAAAGGCCACCTAGATTTATAGGAAAGTAAACAAAGAAGCCACCCGGCTTCTTTGTTTTTTAGCCATTTTAAGAATGAAACAGTAATAATTTTCCACTTGGCGAGGTGCAGCGATGTGTACATTCTAATAAGTTTTTTTCAGTTAACATCTTTTCGGCTAATTCTTTTGCAGCCTCATCATGTTCAGCCTGAATAGATTCGTCTAAAATCTTTTCTCCATTGGTTTCAAATGCTGTTAATTTATAAGTCTTCATTCCACCAACCCCTTAATAAACTAATGTTACTTAATATTTTCACATAATTAAAAAAAAAGTGCAAAAAGAAAGTGAAACAATTTTGTGTAATATTCGTAATTAAATGGAGAGGAGTGTGTGAAATGGGTCTGATACTTGAACATGTCACGAAAAGGTTTGGAGATTTTGCTGCTGTTGACGATTTATCTTTAGAAATACCCGAGAAAGAAATGTTTGGCTTTTTAGGGGCAAATGGAGCAGGAAAAACAACGACATTCCGTATGATCTTAGGTCTACTCGATTCTAGCGGTGGAAAGATTACATGGGACGGGAAGCCGATTGATTATTCTTCGAGTCACTTAGTCGGCTATCTTCCGGAGGAGCGAGGCTTGTATCCAAAACTAAAAGTCCGTGACCAAATTGTCTATTTAGCAAGATTAAGAGGGATGCGAAAGACGGAGGCACTTGCAGAATTAAGGTCATGGCTTGAGCGATTTAAAATTCAAGAGTATGAGAATAAAAAAGTCGAAGAACTTTCCAAGGGGAACCAACAGAAAATTCAATTCATTGCTGCTGTCGTACATAAACCGAAATTATTAATTCTCGATGAGCCATTTAGCGGGCTTGACCCGGTAAATGTGGAAATGCTGAAGGAATCAGTTTTA
This sequence comes from Bacillus sp. ISL-46, assembly GCF_018613205.1. Taxonomy (NCBI): domain Bacteria; kingdom Bacillati; phylum Bacillota; class Bacilli; order Caryophanales; family Bacillaceae; genus Bacillus; species Bacillus sp. ISL-46. Next base: position 94,704 of record NZ_JAGGQR010000017.1, on the reverse strand, counting down.
TCCTTAAAAGAAAGTGGAGCAACCATCGTGTTTTCGAGTCACCGGATGGAACATGTAGAAGAAATGTGTGAGCATCTTTGCATTTTACACAAAGGAAGTCCAGTGGTCCATGGTTCATTAAAAGAAATAAAGCGGTCGTTTGGTAAAAAGAACTTGGTTATTCATGCTGATTTTTCGTTAGATTCCTTAAAAAGTTATCCTGGAGTTGTTAAGTCAAAACCTACTATGGAAGGAATTCATCTACAAATTGAAGGAGAGTACATAGCCGAAAAAATTCTTAAAGAGATAGTAAATCAAGGGTTTATTCGGAAATTTGCTCTTGAAGAGCCTTCTTTAAATGATATTTTTATTGAGAAAGTAGGTGACTCTTATGAATAGTTTTTGGATTATTTTGTTCCATACTTATATAAACAAATTAAAAACAAAATCCTTTATCATCACAACCCTTTTAACAGTTGTAATCGTCTTAGTCTTAACTAACTTATCAAATATCATTGATATATTTGATAAAAATGATGGGAAAGAAATGGTTGTTGTTTTAGATGAAACAGGACAATTATACAAACCATTGGAAAAACAAGTTAGATCAATTAATAAAAATATTAAACTGTCTCTTTACGAGGGCAGTGAAGCTGAAGCTGAAAAAGCGGTAGAAAAGGGAGATTATCAAGGAATTCTTCTGCTCAGTTTCAATGATGAAAAACTGCCAGAAGCACAATTTAAAGCCATGAGTATGGCTGATTCAGCCTTGTTTACTGATCTTCAAACGAGCCTCCAGCAATTAAAAACAATGCTCGCAGCTTCTCATATCAATCTGACACCCGTCCAGCTTCAAAAGCTTTATGAACCCGTTTCTTTTGAGAAAATTGCCCTTGAGAAGAACGCAAAAACAGAGGAGGAATTAAATCAAGCAAGGGGTCTTGTCTACGTCCTGCTATTTATCATTTATTTTTCAGTTATTATGTATGCAAATATGATTGCGATGGAAGTTGCGACAGAAAAATCTTCAAGGGTAATGGAAATCTTAATATCAAGTGTCTCACCGATTAAGCAAATGTTTGCAAAAATAATCGGAATAGGTCTTTTAAGCCTGACACAACTTGCTGTATTTCTCTCTGTAGGCTATTTCTCGTTTAAACAGAATATGGAATCCTTAAAAGAAGGTTTTTTTGGTGTATATGGTTTTGGTGATATCCCTGGAGATACGATCGTGTATGCGGTCATTTTCTTTATTCTAGGCTATTTTCTTTATGCCACACTTGCAGCATTTCTCGGGTCACTTGTCAGCAGAATTGAAGATGTTCAGCAAATGATTACGCCAATGACCATGCTCGTTGTTGCTGGATTTATGATTGCTATGTTTGGCTTGGGAAAGCCTGATGCACCGTTCATCACGATAACATCTTATATACCGTTCTTTACACCAATGATCATGTTTCTGCGTGTTGGAATGTTGACAATTCCGGTCTGGGAGGCTCTATTAGGAATAGCTATCCTGGTAACAACTATTATTTTCTTAGCGATATTTGGGGCTCGCGTATATCGTGGCGGAGTCTTAATGTATGGACAGTCAAACTCCTTTAAAGATATTAAAAAAGCATTACAGTTAACTAAGAAAGAATAAAGGTGAACTTGAGTTTTTACCTAGGGTAAAAGTTTTAGCTTTTACCCCAGGTAAAAGCTCTTTATTTTTTCATCCTACTATTAACAAGAACGTGCATTCGTATTTCAGAGGTGCTACAATGGAGAAAAGATGAGGAAAGGAATTTTTTATGAAAAAGATAACGTTTATTCATGCAGCTGATCTGCATTTGGACAGCCCGATGGTTGGATTAAAGTATTTGCCTCATAATATCTTTTTACGAGTGAAAGAAAGTACGTTTACAGCCTTAAAAAAGGTTACGGCAGCTGCGATTTACCATCAGGTCGACTTCGTTATATTAGCAGGGGATTTGTTCGATGGTGAGGACCGCAGCTTGCGGGCACAATCCCGCTTTCGGACCGAGATGCTTAAGCTTGCAGAAAAAGAAATTCCTGTTTATATCGTCCATGGTAATCATGATCATTTAAACGGGTCCTGGGTTCACCTCGACATGCCACCAAATGTACATGTTTTTAATAATGAGGTAGGAACCAAAGTTTTACATACAAAGAGCGGAGAAATCATCCATCTATATGGCTTTAGTTATCCAACGAGACATGTCTATGATAGAAGAATAGATGATTATATAAAGAAAGAAGGAGCCGACTTCCATATCGGAATTCTTCATGGAAATGAGAGTTCTGGGGTTGAGCATGATAACTATGCTCCATTTACAGTTAGTGATTTGCTTCGAAAAGATTTTGATTATTGGGCATTGGGCCATATCCATAAAAGAACGATCCTATCTGATAAACCGCCGATCATTTATCCAGGCAATATCCAAGGTAGAAATAAGAAAGAAACAGGAGTAAAAGGAATTTATCATGTATCGTTAACCGAACTTGATCTGAAAATGACCTTTTTAGAAACAGCTGATATTATTTGGGAAGAAGCAGTGGTTGATGGATCTTCAGCCAGAAGTTTTCATGAACTATTACAATTATGCCAAACTCAAATCAATAGTGTAAGGAAGGAACAGAAGGGGACGCTATTATCTCTTGTTTTGAAAAATATTCAATTAGACGATGAACGGGAAAAAAGAAGCGTCGATGCCGAACTTTTAGAGCTTCTCTTAGAGGATGAAAAAGATGAGGAATCATTTGTTTGGGTTGTCGACTTAACCATCACAGTTAGTCAGCAAATAGATAAAGAACAAATGAAAAGGGACGCTAATTTTTATGCAGAGCTCTTTGAAACCATTGACCATTATGACGATGTGGAGCATGCTTTGGCTCCATTGTACGAACACCATTTAGGGAGAAAATATTTAGCTCAGTTTACGGCTGCAGAGCAAAAAGAACTAGTCGGAAAAGCAGAGAAGTTGCTTATACAATTACTTTATCAAGCTTAGGGAAGGTGTGAGGGAGATTTGAAAATCCTCGAACTACACATATACGGGTATGGCCAATTAGAGAATGTCCAAATTACCAACCTTCACGATTTTCAAGTTTTCTATGGAGAAAATGAAGCTGGTAAGTCCACAATTATGGCCTTTATCCATGGTATCCTATTCGGTTTTCCTACAAAACAACAATCATTAGTGCTCCGATATGAGCCAAAACATAGTACCAAATACGGAGGAAAAATTAGAATTTATCATGAAAGTCACGGCGGGGCTGTGATTGAACGTGTTAAAGGAAAAGCTGCCGGCGATGTCAAGGTCGCTTTGGACAATGGTAGGATGGGCGGCGAGGAATTACTTAAAGAATTAACTGGAAACTTTGATAAAAGCTTATTTCAAGCTATTTTTTCTTTTAATTTGCATGGTTTGCAAAATATCCATCAAATGAAAAGTGAAGAGATAGGGAAATTCCTATTTTCCGCTGGAACATTAGGAACTGAAAGGTTGTCAAAAACAGAAGGTTTCCTGCAAAAAGAGTTAGACGCGCGCTTTAAGCCTTCAGGAAAGAAACCTTTATTAAATGAAAAGTTACAAGCACTTCATGAAATCAATGAAGAATTGAAAATAGCAGAAGCAAAAAATAAAAATTATTCAAATCTAGTAGAAAAAAAAGAGATGCTCCAGGAAGAACTAACCGGAATAAACAGGTCTATACAGGAGCTTGGGGCAATGATTGAAAAACTAAATGAATGGAAAAGGATCGAATCCACCGTCAAGGATGAAAAGTGGACATCGAAGGAGCTAAAGGAACTAGGAGAGATTGGGTTTCCGGCACGTGGTATTGAACGGGTCGAAAACATAAATCAACTCATCCATCCTTATCGTGCAGAGATTAACAGTATGACCGAAAGAATTGGAATTTTAAAAAAAGAAATAGCGATGATTCAGCCAGACCATTCTTTTCTAAAAAACGAGCCGGCTCTTCTTTCCTTGCTTGACCAAGTCCCGCTCTATGAGCAATTAAAGCAGGAGAAACTGAAATGCGAAACGAAACTTTTAGCTATTGAAGAAGAGCTTTCTATAACTAAAGAAAAGCTTCATTTAAATTTAAATGAGGAAAATATCTTTTCTATTAATACAAATATTTATATGAAAAACCAAGTTGATGTAGTTTCTCGGAAAGTTCAAAGGCTAGAAGAAGTAAAGGAAGAATTAGAAAATCAATATCAAGAAGAAAAAGGCAATTTAGAAGAAATAGAAAAAGAGGTCCGACTAACAGAGAGACATGTTCTAACTGTACAGGAACGGTTGCGGCTTGAAGAGAAGTTAACTTCGGGAAATGATAAGAAGAGCATAGAAGGAGAACTAAGGGCCTTACAAGATAAAATAGAATTCTACCATCAGGTAAATGAACGAGATAAAGTAGCTTCAGTCAAGCAAGAGAAGCAGAAGAAACATCAGTTATATCTTTTTGAGTTTATTCTAGCTGCAGTTACACTTTATGGCATACTTTCAAAGCAATGGTTTTTAGTTACTTTAGGTTTACTAGGGTGTAGTTTAATAGCCATTTTTATGACTAAAAGGAAGAAGCAATCGAAGGAAGTAGACTTAAATCAAACATTAAACGGTTTACGAGAAAAGGAAAAAGAGTTAACGAAAATACTCCACTCAGCTGAATATATCGAAATAACAAATTTTGAGGAGCAGTTAGAGCTTGATAACCAGAGGAAAGAAGAACTGCAAATAGTAAAAATGAAGTTAAAGCAGCAGCAAGCTCAATATGAAAAGGTCATTGCAAAATTTGAACAATGGGAATTGGAGTCAGCTCAAAATAAAGAAAAGCTGTTATCCATTAGCAATGAATTAAGGATTCCTGAATATATTGCAAATTCCTTTTTACTAGAAGCATTTGAACTAATTGAACACTATAAGTTGATTTATAGAGCGAAAAAACAATTACATTCAAGAATTGAGCAAATAAATCAGCAGCAGGAAAAAATAATAAAGAGTCTCCATCATTTTGAGAAGCTTTATTTAAATGAAAAAGGTTTAGATTTGTATAATGCTGCCTATGTATTGCGAAACAAGTTGAAAGAAGAACATGGCAAGCTAATAACGAGTCAAGAGAGACTAGCTAAGCTTACCGACCTTGAAGCTGATTTAAGGCAAAAGTCTCAGGAGTTGACTCATCTGCAATCAGAATATAAAAAACTTATCTCTTCTGCACAGGTGGAAACGGAGCACCAATTTTATGAACTTGGGGCAAAGGCAGAAAAGAAAGTAAAGCTGACTGAAAGATTAGAATCATTGCAGAGCCAACTACAATATTCGATTCTCTCTGAACAGGAACGGGAAAACTTCCTCCAAATGCGACCTAGTGATGAATTACTGACTGAATGTAATCAGGAGGTCCAATTATTACAAGCAAAATTAAAAAAAATTCTGGAAGAACAAGCTTCCACTAAATATGAAATTCAAGTCCTAGAAGAGGGGGGCATTTATTCAGATATTCTCCATCACTACAAGCAGAAAAAATTTGAATTGGAAGAGGCAGCGAAAGAGTGGTCCGTCTATTGTTTAGCACAAGAGATCCTCTCAGATACGATTGAAAAGTATAAAAATATTCATTTACCAATGATGCTCTCCAAAGCAGAGGAATATTTATTGTTTCTCACTGATGGCAACTATCATAGGATTCACTTACAGGACACAGGATCGGGTTTTTTAGTTGAGCGCAAGGATCGTACTATATTTGAAGCAAATGAACTAAGCCAAGCGACAACCGAACAATTATACGTAGCCATACGACTTGCCTTTGCAGTTACGTTATATGAGAAACATCTGCTCCCAATTATTATTGATGATAGTTTTGTAAATTTTGATGCAAATAGAACAGAAAAAGTGATAGAACTACTAAAAGGGCTGGAGCGAAATCAACTATTATTTTTCACTTGTCATAAACATTTGCTTCCACATTTCCCAAGGGAAAATGTTCTTTTTTTAGAAAAAGGTGCTGTTCAGATAATTTCATAGAGTGATAATTGGATATGTTATACTCTTACTAGTGGAAAGGACGTGAAATTATGGGTAAAGGAATATTAAAGCATGAAGTAGGGGAACAGGTGGAACTTTTTTTATTAATAAAAAGTTCTACTAAAGGAATTGCAAGTAATGGCAAACCTTTTTTAACACTAATTCTCCAAGATAAAAGTGGGGAAATAGAAGCAAAGCTTTGGGATGTTAATGAAGAGGATGGAAAGAGTTATGCACCACAAAGCATTGTAAAAATACAAGGTGATGTGCATAGTTATCGAGGGAAAAGTCAACTTAAAATCCGTCAAATTCGCCGTACTGGGCCGTCAGATGACGTAAAATTGGATGACTTCTTAGAGACCGCTCCACTAAGCCAAGAAGAAATGTCAGGCAAACTCACTCAGTATATTTTTGAAATGAAAAATCCTAATATCCAAAGAATTACACGACATTTAATTAAGAAGCACCAGGAGGCTTTTTTAGAGTTTCCAGCAGCAACTAAAAATCATCATGAGTTTGTGTCAGGACTTGCATATCATGTTGTGAGTATGCTTGATCTGGCCAAATCAATTGCCATGCTTTATCCAAGCCTTGACAAGGATTTACTCTATGCAGGGGTTATTTTACATGATATGGGTAAAGTATTGGAACTATCCGGTCCCATTTCGACGGTCTACACGATTGAAGGGAATCTGCTTGGGCATATTACGATTATGATTAATGAAATAGGCAAAGCAGCTGAAGAACTCGGTATTTCTGGGGAAGAAGTCCTTATTCTCCAACATCTTGTTCTAAGTCATCATGGAAAAGCAGAATGGGGCAGTCCAAAACCGCCAATGATTAAAGAAGCTGAGATTTTACATTATATCGATAATCTTGATGCAAAAATGAATATGCTTGACCGTGCATTAGAAAGAGTGAAGCCAGGTGAATTTACCGAGCGAATTTTCGCCTTGGATAATCGTTCCTTTTATAAGCCAGTTTTTCATAAATAAAATAACCCTCTTTTGGGTTATTTTTTTTGCTTTAAAAGGTAATATGAATAATTTCATTTTAAGGGAATATCATTTAGTAAAGGTGGACAACCACTAAGAAAGGAGCAAGAAAAATTGACTATTCCTATTTGGGTATATGCTGTTGTGGTTGGTATTGTAGTGAGTGCACTAATGGCACTGAAAACAGGAAGAGAAGAGCGACTAATGGAAATGGAAAACATTGAGCAGGAAGGCGAGATCTATATGAAACGCCTGGAGAGAGAAAAGGAATTGAAGGAAGAACTTAAAGAAGAACTTAAGGCAACTGGTGAATAAGAAAAGCGGAAGCGCCCATAGGAGGCGTTCCGCTTTTTTCATTTCTTATTGTGCAGCAGTTGCTGCTCCTGTTTGTGGGTTAAGTGCGTCTTTTAAGTCTTTATCACTAACCTTTACATCTGCAGCTTTAAGTTCACGTTCCATAGCTTTATTAATTTCTTCAGTGGTTAATTTAGAAGATTTTACTTGTGTTTCAATTTCGTCCTTCATTTCTGCGTATGGTTTTTTCTCTTTTTTGTCAGTTAATTGGATAATATGATAACCAAATTGTGATTTTACTGGAGCACTAATTTCATTGACTTTTAAAGCATATGCAGCTTTTTCGAAGTCAGGATCCATCTTTCCAGTTCCAAACCAACCTAAGTCCCCGCCGTTTGCTTTAGAGCCTTCATCTGTTGAATACTGTTTTGCCATATCTTCAAATTTCGCTCCACCATCAAGCTTTTTCTTCACTTCATTTGCTGTTTTTTCATCAGCAACAAGGATATGACGAGCCTTTATTTCAGGTTGATAAGTAGCGTAGTAATCCTTTAATTCCTTTTCAGTTACCTTAACGCCTTTCATCGCAGCTTTTTCCTGCATCATGCCGAGCTTCATCGTTTTCTTCAAGTCATCTTCGCTTTTATAACCATATTGTGCAAGCGTAGATTCAAAATTTGCACCAAGATCTGTTTTTAATTGGTCGATTTTCGCATTTAATTCCTTATCAGTAACCTTGTATTTCTTAGATAGAACTTTTTCATATACAAGCTGCTGAAGGGCTTGGTCCCCGTATTTATCCTTCATTGTGTTGTAAAGTTCTTCTTGCGTAACGTTACCAACTTTGCTCTCTGCCACTGTATCAGATCCGCTTTGATTACATGCAGTTAATGCAAGTACTCCACCAGCCAATGAAAGGGCTAATAACCATTTTTTCATGATGAAATCTCTCCTAAACAGTAAATTCTTGTCCACAAACTCTACTATAACATAAATGGGAACTACTGCAAAAATTATAACGATGTTTATTTTTTGAAATTTATAAAAAAGGCAACCTAAAAATCATTTCAAAAAAAGTGGGAAGTGCCTAAACGAAATGAATACGGTTTGAATAGTATATCGTAGTAAATGAAAAAGGAGGTATTACGATGAGCCATGGATATGGAGCGGGCTTTGCTCTAATTGTAGTACTTTTCATACTATTAATTATTGTCGGGGCTTCTTGGATTTGGTAAGACCAAATTAAACATTTATGAATGGAGGTAAATATATGTCTGGTGGAGCAGGTTACGGTGGAGGATTTGCCTTAGTGGTTGTCCTATTCATTTTATTAATTATCATTGGAGCTTCTTGGGTTTATTAATAAAGTACCAAACTAAAAGCGATGAGAAATGCTCTCATCGCTTCTATTTTTAATGAATACAAATCCCTTCGTTCGCTAAGAGTTCTAATTGGATTATGTATATAAAATTTCCAAATATGAAGAGATCAGAAGAATCGTAATTAGGATATTAATGGTACGAAACACCTTATGTTGGCTTTCTTCAGGAATTTCTTTTTGGATACAGAGTGAATTGGTCATTTTATTTACATAAAACAAGATAAAAATAGCGAAGACAATAAAAATGGAGATCATCAATGATTCCCTCCCTGATGTTCGTGTTATGATTAATACAATATCAAAAATCACCCAAAAAAGATAGTCAAAAAGAATGGAAGAATGTTAGGCTCTTAATGGATGCTTTAACCATTTATATTCTGTCTGGAACTACTAATTAATAATTTTACCTGTTATTATTAAAAATGGTTTACCCAATGTTTTAAAAGGTTAATAATAAACATATAAAAATGTTAAAGTTCTGAAAAGAGGGCATAGGATGAATGAATATGAATTACTGGAAAGAATAAACTTGCTTGAATATCATCAAAAGCTATTATTAAAATTGCTTAATGATCCCAAGCTTGAATTATATAAACTAATAATTGAAAATGGGATTACCGAACAGGAAATAGAGAAGTTTTATTCTTTATGTGAAAAAATGAACCTAAAAATGGAAGAACAAAAAGCGGAGGGATATGTTTACTTCCATCCGCTTTTTCATGAATTATCTGTATCATTACCATCTACGCTAAATATAAGAGAAGTAATTAACGCGTGTTTAACGCAAAAGCTTTACTTACCTCTTTTTCAAGAGATGGTAAAGTACTTATAATACAATATTAAACGAGTTCTTGTTCAGTATTTTTTGATTTTCTTAGCTTACCATCTTCTTCAACAAACCTACTTTCAATATTATGAAATGAACGTTCAAAGATTTCCATGAAATCTTCCCCATAAATGTTACGGACGATCGCCATCATTTCAACAATCTCTGGAAACTTGCCGTATAAGTCACGAAGCGGCAAAGCACCAGAAAATACAGCATTGCCATTAGGCTCATAGGTTTCCATTAGTTGAAGTAAAATCTCTTCACCCTTTTCAGTAAGCTGGATATAAGTATTACGTTTGTCATTTTCCTTTTTTGAAAATTGAAGCAAACCTCGTTCTTCTAACTTTTTCGAAAAGTTAAATGCTGTTGAAACATGCATAACCCCGAACTTGGCCACATCCGATATAGAAGCCCCATTTAAATGGTAAGCAATCCATAGAATATGATGTTCATTAATATTTAAATCAAAAGGCTTTATCCATTGCTGCCAATCTTTCTCAATCGATTTCCACAAGGCTTTACTTAATTGTGCAACTCTCTGAGTAAAAATCATCGCTTCCTTCATTGAATATTGTTTTTCAGTCATCCCCATTTTCACCCACTTTATATTTCTCTATTTTCATTATGCCAATAAAGTAAAAATTAATAAAGTATAAATTCACAAAATTTTTAAAAATTCGAATAATATCCTATTGAATTTTAAAAAAATATGCATATTCTTGAAAAGAATCATATTTTTTGACTAGATCCACCGAAAAATAGCAACATTTAGAAAATTCACTCTAGAAATTTATTTAAAGAAAAGTTCCCATTCATCCCTTTTTTTAACTTATAGACCTTGTTCATAGGAATGGACGCCTAAACATATAAATAGTTACAACAAATGGTCGAATTTTTGAAACTAAATAGGGGGATAAGATAGATGAAGCTTGCTGCAACCCTTTTTTTTATTTTTGGTGCGATCCTTTTATTAGGAGCAATTAAATATTTTTTAAGATTAACAAGCCCCGGTGTATATCCACCTAAACAAATATTAAAGAAAAGAACATTTGCATTAGCTGGAGGTGGAGGGATTTGTCTGGTAATTGCTGTAATGATCACCTATTTTTTATAGAAAGTATATTAAGAAAAGAACCCCTCTGGGTTCTTTTCTTAAAAAGGATCCCGTTCATTATTTTTGAATGACGGAAGGTGTTGTTAATTTAGTTCGCTTAACAATTGATTGAGCTACTGGATACAAAATAACCATTGTAACGGTATTGAGTGCAATGGCCGGCAAAACACCTGCTGCAAATAGTGCGGTAAAAGACATAGGTAAGCCTACAAGATAGAATGCTGATGTTAAAAAGATTGTCCCTGAAACAGCAGTTCCAACCGCAGTTAAGACGGCAACACTTACAATAGAGTTTCGGTATTTTTTTAAGGATAAAAATAAACCGAGGAAGACCAAAGCAGTGATGGGCTTATCAATGATATTTGGAATTTGTCCACCTGGAAATCCAGTTGTTAATGCAGACAATACTCCGGTCACAATAGACAAGAGCAAGACACTCTTTATCTCAGGAATAAGGATTATTCCTAAAAACATCATAGCAAGCATCATGTCAGGTTTAATTCCAAGAAAACTTGGCATTACCGTATGCAAGACCACCCCAATCCCCGCTAATAGGGCTAAAATTACAATGTTCTTCGTATTCATTTCTCTTCTCTCCTCTGCTATACTAATCTATTTGTTCCTCCTGCAGTGCTCTAGTTGCCTGCAGCGAAAAACCTGCTTTCATTATAACATAATTATATAATAATAATAAAGATATAATTTTCAGACAATTAAAAATACATCAGTTTTACACTTGATTGTTAATATTTGCAGCCATTTCTTCTAACATTTGGAAAGTATATTCACTTTGATTACTTTTCCATATAGCTCCAAATCCGTCCCCTTTTCCATAACGCGGAAGTAAATGCATATGAAAATGAAATACGGATTGACCGGCATGTTCACCATTATTATTTAGAGTATTTAATCCAATCGGTTCAAATTCTTTTTTTAAGGCATTCGCAATGGCAGGGACCACTTCAAAAAGGTTCCTGGCAATTTCTGGAGTTAGTTCAAATAAGTTTTCCTTATGTATTTTCGGAATAACTAATGTATGTCCTTTTGTTACCTGTGTAATATCCAAAAAGGCTAATACATGCTCATTCTCAAAAACTTTTGCGGATGGAATTTCTCCATTAACAATTTTACAAAAAATACAATCGCTCATTACATACACGATCCCTTCTAATTGGTTTGTATTATTTTACCATACAAACTCCAAAAAGAAAAAGGCAGGATCCGCATGGAATCCTGCCCTCTCGAAGGGGAATTGCTTCAAAAGGTACGTTCAATAGGAGTGTTCTTTGATAAACACCTCATTTTTCATAGAGTGTTTTTTATAAAGAGACATTATTGTTCAAGCTGACCATCCCCTATATTGTTTTTATATGTTTTCCCAACTTATAAAAACAGGTAGCGATCTGCGGTAAACACCTCATTTAATGTTTATTTTTTTAAGATAAACAGTTACTTGGTGTTACTAGAACTCAAAATGGTTCCTGTGCACTTTGTACAAAACAACCATCCCCTTATCTGAAACGGATTGGAAGCTCACTTATTTGAAATGTAAATTGTCTTTGACAGACACCTCATCTCAAGTTTTGATGAATCGCTTCATCGAAGTAAGTTATTTCCCCTTCGAATATTATGATGTCCGATGTGAAAAGAAATATACAAAAAAAAGATAAAAAATTGAATTTCTATTTTTATCAAGGACAATTTGTTAAAATAATAAAATAATCGTGCTTAGGAAGGACGTTGCAAATGTCTTTATTAATGATCGAAAATCTTGTCGGTGGATATACCCGAAACCCTGTCTTAAAAGATGTTTCCTTTGAAGTAAAGGAAAAAGAAATCGTCGGCCTTATTGGATTAAATGGGGCGGGCAAAAGTACAACCATAAAACACATTATTGGATTAATGGAACCACACCGTGGTGCAGTAAAAATAAATGGACAAACCTTTACAGAAAATAAAGAAGCTTATCGTAAATTGTTTACGTTTGTTCCAGAAACCCCGGTTTTATATGAAGAATTGACCCTTGAGGAGCATTTGAAACTTACGGCAATGGCATACGGTCTTGATGAGGCCACTTATAAAGAGCGTATTACATCATTGCTGACAGAATTTCGTATGGAAAAGCGTTTAAAGTGGTTTCCTGCCCATTTTTCTAAAGGCATGAAACAAAAGGTAATGATTATGTGTGCATTTTTAATTCAGCCGTCTCTATATATTGTTGATGAACCTTTTGTCGGGCTTGACCCGCTGGGTATTCAATCTCTACTTGATTTAATGAAAAAAATGAAAGATAACGGTGCAGGTATTTTAATGTCCACTCATATTTTGGCCACTGCGGAAAAGTATTGTAATCGATTTGTGATCTTGCATGAAGGAAAAATACGTGCAAAAGGGACGCTTGAGGAGTTGAGGGTGCAATTTTCCATGCCAGCTGCTTCTTTAGATGATTTGTATATTCAATTAACAAAGGAAGAAAATTATGTTTGATGAAAAAAAGCTTTGGAAAGACCGAGCTAGCAGTCGTATTAAAGATTTAGGCAGGTATTTACGCTATATTTTCAATGGGCATCTGGTCGTTGTTTTATTGTTTTTAATTGGAACGGCCTCATTTTATTATCAAAAGTGGATTGAAACCCTTTCAGATGGTTTTCCTGCAGAAATAATTATCGCTGTATTGATTGGTATCTTGTTAACCTATAGTCCTGTTTACAATTTCCTGCTTGAAGCCGATCAGGTGTTTATACTCCCGCTTGAGGATAAATTAAAAGGATATTTTCTTCGTTCAGGAGGAGCGAGTCTTGTTTTTCAAGGGTATCTTCTCCTTATGGTGTTGGCAGTTTTGATGCCAATGTATGCCCAAATAAGTAGTACTGGCTTCCGTTCATTTATCCCCTTTCTAGTTATACTTTTGGCCATAAAGGCTTGGAATTTAGCAACTAGCTGGCGAATCGACTATTTCGTACAATCTTCTATCCATAGATGGGACAACTTTGTTCGCTATTTAATAAATGCAACTTTTACATATTTGTTATTTAAACAAGCGAGTATTTTTATCCTATTGCTAATTGTGGTAGTTTATATTTTTTATTACTTTTACTTTTATGTTCAAACTAAGAAAATGGGCCTTAAATGGGATTTATTAATTAATCAAGAAGAGAAAAGGATGGCGTCCTTCTACCGGCTGGCAAATATGTTTACAGACGTACCAAAATTAAGGGATACGGTAAAAAGAAGAAAATGGTTAGATTTATTCATTAACCGAATTGCCTTTTCCCGAGATAAGACCTATCAATATTTGTTTTCGAGAGCCTTTTTACGGTCATCTGATTATCTAGGACTCTTTACGCGCTTAACAGTAATTGGTGCACTTGCGATTTATTTTATTGCTTTTGGGATAGGTCAAATTTTACTTGGAATTTTATTCTTATATTTAACGGGTTTTCAGCTTCTTCCACTTTGGAATCATCATCAAAATAAACTATGGGTAGACTTATATCCTGTGGAACAAAAATATAAAACAGGAGCATTTTACTCTTTATTAATGACCATTTTAGCGATCCAAGCAGTCATCTTTTCATTATTTATATTGTTTAAAGGTGATTTGTTCATATCGTTGCTATCTTTAGGTGCTGGACTTGTTTTTAGCTATGTTTTTGTTTATTTTTACGCTAGTAAACGATTTAAATCATAATCGGAAATCCCCTTTTAAATCATAGAAGGGGATTTTTTTGAAACTATTGGGCGGAGAACTTCGTATGTATGCATATTATTATTGTGGAGGGGTTGCCAATGAACGAGTATGAAATAAAGGTTTTTGAGGAAGTCGAAGAGTGGAAACGAAAATTAACGAGACGTTCAGGGATGATGAACCGATTATCGAAAAAAGCTCAAGTGAAAATAAATGAATTAATTCCTGAAAAGGTTCATGAGGTAATGACAGAAAGTATCAAAGCAATGGTAAAAGCAACGTTATTCGGCTCGCAGGTGACAACAAATAAGGATCAGGCATGTGGGTTAACGCTTGCTGAAAGAGATGAATTGGCAGCTAAAAAAATCACTGCCTTTCAAAAGACAGCGATGATTGAAGGTGCGGGGACTGGGGCTGGTGGTATTTTGCTTGGACTTGCTGACTTTCCGTTACTGCTTTCCATTAAGATGAAATTTCTATTTGAAGCAGCATCCATCTATGGGTTTAATACAAAGGAATATGCAGAAAGACTTTTTATTCTTCATGTTTTTCAGCTTGCATTTTCAAGTGAGGACATACGTAAGAGTACACTAGATGAAATTGAAAACTGGGAGAATCGAAAGTGGGTTCTTGTGGAAATGGATTGGCGCAAGTTTCAGCAGGAGTATCGGGATTATATCGACTTAGCTAAAATGCTCCAACTAGTCCCGGGCATTGGAGCTTTTGTCGGTGCTTATGCCAATCACAATCTCCTTAAGCATTTAGGAGAAACAGCTATGAATGCCTATCGATTAAGACTACTGCCAAAATCCCCTGACCCAATTTGAGTTCAGGGGATTTTCCTTAATCATTACCATGAATACTAATTGCGGCCACACCCAATGTTTTCGCTGCAATTAACATTGCCTTTTCATCAATATCAAATTTGGGGTGATGATGAGGGTATCCTGTTTCGCTACCTACCGGCTTTGCTCCAGTGAAGAAGAATGTACCTGGCACGTTTTGCAAATAATAGGCGAAATCTTCACCGCCCATTTGCGGCTCGCTTTCTTCCATAGTGGTTACTTCTGCGACCTTCTGTGCACAGGAAGTCAAATAAGCGGTTTCTTTCTCATGATTGACCACCGCAGGGTAGCCCCGATCAAACCTAAATTCATACGAACTGCCTGACATAGAGCATGTACCAGCAATAATTCTTTCCATTTCATCCTCGATAAATTGACGGACGCTATCATTAAAAGTCCGCACAGTGCCAATGAGACGCGCTTTGTCAGCTATAACGTTGAAGGCATTCTGTGCCGTGAAAGAGCCAATGGTGACAACAGCGGAATCAATCGGATTAATCCTGCGACTGACAATTTGCTGTAGATTTAAAACAAGCTGAGAAGCAATTACGATGGCATCTACCGTTTTATGTGGCTGGGCACCATGACCGCCTTTACCCTGGATGTCAATTTCAAAGCGGTCAGCCGCCGCCATGATTGGTCCGGTTCGATATTGGATGGTTCCCGTCGGTTCACTTGCCCATAAATGAGTACCAAAAATCACATCAACACCATCTAAACATCCATCTTCAATCATTGAAATCGCACCACCAGGAGCATACTCCTCAGCGTGTTGATGGATAAAAACATATGTGCCTTCTAATTCCTCTTTTAAATCGTTGATTGTTTTTGCAAGGACGAGGAGAGTAGCCGTATGACCATCATGTCCACAAGCATGCATCACTCCTGGAACTAAGGATTTGTATGGAACTTCCTTTTCATCCTGAATGGGTAATGCATCAAAATCAGCGCGTAATGCAACAGTTTTACCAGGCTTCTTTCCATAAACCTTAGCAACTACACCATTACCACCCACGTTAACTCTTACTTCAATTTGGAGCTTCTCATAAAAGGATTGAATGAATTTTGCTGTATTATATTCCTGAAAAGATAACTCTGGATGCTGGTGCATATAACGGCGTAAGGCAACCATTTCTTCATATGACCCTTCTAAGACAGCAAACAGCTTGTTTAACAAATCGATTCCCCCAAACGTATCAGAAATAAAGAATGTATTTTCAAACTATTTTATCACTTTTATCCTATAAAGTAGATTTTTATATTCCTTTTCATTATACTTTTATTAGAATTTCTACTAGATAGATGCAGGAAAGGGTTTGGGGAATGGGGAAAAATCAAAACAAGTGGAATCCTTCTTTTATTTTTATGTTTATTGCTGTATTATTTGCCTTATTTACTACAATCAAAGTTGGTATCCACAGCCAATTTTGGATTGATGAAAAAATAGCAGGGTTATTCTCACATGTACCTAAGACAATCATTCCATTATTTATTCAACTAACAGAAATGGGGGATAAAAAAGGGATTGGGGTTGTGGCCTTGCTTGCGTTAGCCTGGTTACTACTAAAAAAAAGGAACTATGTTGGTGCTGCCGTCCTGGCCTTATCAATAGCATTAGGTAATGAAATTAGTAAGCTTTTAAAAGATCTTTTTGAGCGCCCAAGGCCAGACCTTGAACATCTTGTCAATGTGAAAAGCTACAGTTTTCCGAGCGGTCATGCCATGGTAGGGATGATTGTTTATTTTATGATTGCGTATCTTTTAATTGAGGGAACAAAATCAAAGGCAGGAAAAATAACCATTGCTGCAATTACAACCATCTTACTATTATTAATAGGTGCTAGCCGAATTATATTACATGTTCATTATCCTTCTGATGTCCTTGGAGGCTATGCTTTAGGTTATCTTTGGGTAGTGATTTGGATTCAAATATATACCTATTTAAAAAAAGCTATAAAATAAGTAAAGAGGCTGATCACTGGATCAGCCTCTTTACTTGGTTTAAATGAGAAACATTGCTGCAATCGTTGTCACGACGAGACCGATCACAACTGGTAGAAGGTTTCGTCTGGCTAGTTCAAATGGATCAACATTACAGATAGCGGCAGCCGGGATTAACGCCCATGGTACAAGTGTTCCGCCGCCTACCCATATAGCAGCGATTTGCCCGAGTGCAGTCAATGTGGCAGCACCTTTACCTATAGCCACAGCAAATAGGCTGGCAACGGATCCGGCAAGCGATATGCCTGAAAAGCCTGAACCATCCAGACCAGTGATGGCCCCTACAGTAGTTAGGGTAATCGCCCCAACTTCTTTGCTTAACGGAACGATATTCGCGAGAGAAACGCCTAAATCATTGACAATCCCTTGGGAAGCCTTCGGTAAAAAGTCACCAATGATTTTCCCAAATCCGGCGTCACCCAAATAGAAGAATGCGGCAATTGGAATAACAGGACCAAAAACTTTAAAACCAAATTGGAATCCTTCTATTAAATATTGTGTTGTTTTTTCTAAGCCTTTATTTTTATGGCTCGTTAAAGTGATTAACAGAAGAATTAGAATGGAGGTACCACCAATTAATGCTGTGGCATCACCACCTGCTAAATCAAGGATTGACATGGCGGCAACATCTGCAGCAAATAATAATGGTACTAATATAGCAAAGAAGCGTTTTTGAGCAAGTGATAAAAGCGCAGGATGGTCAGTGCTGCTCGAAGGCGAATCCGCGCTGACAGAAGTTGTAGTGGTTAGAACACCACGCTTCATATCCCTTCGTAAGAAGTAGAATGCCGTAACGGTTGTAACAAGACCCATAATAAACACTAATGGAATGCTGGCATTAATAACATCTTGAATTGGAATACCGGCCGCATCAGAGGTTAGTTTGGGGGCAGCTTGGATCACGAAGTCACCAGATAAAGCGATTCCATGACCAAACAAGTTCATTGCCATGGCAACGCCAAGGGCAGGAAGTCCTGCTCGAATCGCAACTGGAAGTAGGACGGCACCTAAAAGTGCAACAGCAGGGGAAGGCCAGAAGAACCAGGAAATAATCATCATTAGAATTCCTATTGTCCAATAGGCGAGAGTGGGGTTACGGATAAGTTTTCGAAAAGGTGAAATCATGACATCATTAATTCCGGTTACCGTTAATGTATTGCTCATCGCTACAATTATTGAAATAACAAGAATAGTAGATAATAATTCTGTAATGGCATAACTGAAACTGTTGAAAATACTACTTATCGAATGACTTAACGACCCGGTTGCTGTGATAGCAATTAGGAAAATACCGACGATACAAACAATGGATGTGTCCCTTCTCATTACCATAAACCCAATAATAAGAACAATAAAGGTCACATATATCCAATGAAGTGCAGTAAGCTCGACAATCATACAAGTTCCTCCTTTCTTTCACCCAGGGGGGCTATAGCCCTGTTGGATGTAATACAGAATATGAAAATTGCATCAAGTGGTGAGAGCTAAAAGTGAAAAAATATTGGGAAGTCAGCCTGCAGATTTAACGAATTTTAAAACATAAAAACGACTTTTTTTTGACAGTTAATAGCGTTATCTATACACAAATAGGATTAATAGATATAGTAAATACAGTTTAGAAAGAATCAGAGAGTTTTAAATTCATGCTATATATATTAAAATGGACAACAGACATGTTTTTGAAAGGTGGACTACCCTAATGACAAGACCGATTAATGAAACATTTTTAAAAGCAGCCAGAGGTGAGAAAACTGACCATGTACCTGTATGGTATATGCGCCAAGCTGGTCGTTCACAACCAGAGTACAGAGAGATTAAAGAAAAGTATTCCTTATTTGAAATCACTCACCAGCCTGAGCTTTGTGCGTATGTAACGCGCTTGCCTGTTGAACAATACAACGTCGATGCAGCCATTTTATATAAAGATATAATGACACCCCTGCCAGCGATTGGCATGGAGGTAGAAATAAAAGGTGGGATTGGACCAGTTATTGACAATCCAATCCGTTCTTTAGCAGATGTTGAAAAACTAGGAGAAATTAATCCAGAAGAAGATGTTCCTTATGTATTGGACACCATTAAATTATTAACCCAAGAGCAATTATCCGTGCCATTAATCGGTTTTTCTGGTGCACCATTTACTTTGGCAAGTTATATGGTCGAAGGCGGCCCTTCTAAAAACTATAATAAGACCAAAGCGTTTATGTACACCGAGCCAAAGGCATGGTTTGCACTTATGGAGAAACTTGCGGACATGATCATTACATATGTAAAGTCGCAAATTAAAGCTGGTGCAAGGGCCATCCAGATTTTTGATTCATGGGTGGGAGCACTCAATGTAGAGGATTATCGTTATTTCATTAAGCCTGTCATGAATCGTATCTTTACTTCATTAAAAGAGGAAAATGTTCCGTTAATTATGTTCGGCGTTGGTGCTAGCCATCTTGCATTAGAATGGAATGACCTGCCACTTGATGTTGTAGGTTTAGATTGGCGTCTGCCAATTCACGAGGCAAGGGAAATGGGCATTCATAAAACCGTTCAAGGCAATCTTGACCCGGCTATTTTGTTAGCTCCATGGGAAGTAATCGAAGAAAGAGCGAAAGCAATATTAGACCAAGGAATGGCACAAGATGGTTACATCTTTAATTTGGGTCACGGTGTATTCCCTTCAGTTAACCCAGAAACGTTGAAAAAATTAACTTCATTTGTCCATGAGTATTCAGCATCAAAACTCAGTCGTTAAGTTTCCATCTTAAGTCTTTAAATTGGTAAGCAGTCCAATTTTTTGGCACAATAATATGGGCTGCTTGATATTGGGTCTTTAAGAGTACTCCAGCTTTTATTGGCCCGCAACCTAATCAGTCGTCCAACATTGAATACGGAAAAGCGAAGAGACTTGAAAATGAGGTGCGGACATGACAAAAAAGAAAATGGGTCTGCTGGTAATGGCATATGGTACCCCATATAACTTAGATGATTTAGAGGGGTACTATACACATATTCGCCACGGCCGGAAGCCAACTCCAGAAATGATTGAAGAGCTTCGCGGTCGGTATGAAGCGATTGGCGGGATTTCCCCTTTGGCAAAGATCACACTCGAGCAAGCAGAAAAACTCGAAGAACATCTAAATAAAATTCAACAAAATATAGAATTCAAAATGTATCTTGGTCTAAAACATATCCAGCCGTTTATTGAAGATGCTGTTCATCAAATGCATGCTGATGGGATCGAAGAGGCTGTAAGTATAGTTCTTGCTCCGCATTTTTCAACCTTTAGCATAAAATCCTATAATGGAAGAGCCCAAGAAGAAGCAGAAAAATTAGGCGGGCTAAAGATAAGAACAATTGAAAGCTGGTATCAGGAACCAAAGTTTATCGATTATTGGGCAGGAAAGATTAAGAAAATCTTTGACCAAATGCCTGAAGAAGAAAAGGCTGATGCTGTACTCATCGTTTCAGCGCATAGTCTGCCAGAGAAGATTCTGCAGTTTGGGGATCCATATCCGAGTCAACTGAAAGAAACAGCTGACTTAATTGCTGAACAGGCTGGTGTAAAAAAATACGTTGTTGGCTGGCAAAGTGCTGGGCAAACTCCAGAGCCTTGGCTGGGTCCAGATGTTCAGGATTTAACAAGGGATTTATATAAAGAGCATCATTATAAGGCATTTGTTTATGCACCTTTAGGGTTTGTATCTGAACACCTTGAAGTGCTTTATGATAATGATTATGAATGTAGAAAAGTGACGGAAGAATTAGGTGTAAGCTATTATCGACCGGAAATGCCAAATGCAAAGGAAGAATTTATTGATGCATTGTCGACTGTTGTTCTTAAAATGACAGCTGAGTAAGATTCAGATTAGTGGAAGAAGGTGAGCACCGTGGCGGAAGAAAAACAAAAGATTATCATCATTGGGGGAGGAATTGCTGGGCTCACATCAGCTTTTTATCTTCAAAAAGCAATTCAAGAACATAATCTCCCGTATGAAATTAAACTCATCGAAGCATCACACCGTCTCGGTGGCAAAATGCAAACCGTTGTCAGGGACGGTTATACGATTGAGAGAGGTCCGGATTCATTTTTAGCACGAAAGACAAGTATTTCCAGGTTAGCTGCGGAAGTAGGGATGGATGATCAATTAGTCCATAATTCCACGGGAAAATCATTCGTTTTAGTTAACGAGAAACTTCACTCAATGCCCGGTGGTTCGATCATGGGAATTCCAACGGAAGTAGGACCTTTTCTCACAACAGGTCTTTTTTCTATTCCCGGTAAACTAAGAGCTGCGGCAGATTTCCTTTTACCTCGGTCCGAAAGCGGAAGAGACCAATCATTAGGAGAATTCTTCAGAAGAAGACTAGGCGATGAGGTTGTCGAAAATTTAATTGAACCATTATTATCTGGGATTTATGCGGGTGATATAGATCAATTAAGCCTCATGTCTACTTTCCCGCAATTCTATGAGGTAGAACAGAAATATAGAAGCCTGATCATTGGCATGAAAAAATCTACCCCTGCCCAACCCAGCAAACCTGAAAGTAAGGAAAAAGCTAAAGGAGCTTTCTTAACATTTAAAACGGGGCTTCAATCCTTTGCAGAAGCCATTGAAGCAAAATTGGATCCAATATCTATTTTAAAAGGACATCGTGTAGACAAAATCACCAAAGTTGAGAATAAGTATGAAGTTTATCTCAATAATGGGGAAACAATGGTGGCAGATAGCGTCATTGCAGCGACTCCTCATAAAATAACACAGGCGATGTTTGCAGAGTATAGTTTTTTTGATCCTTTGAAATCAGTCCCTGCTACATCAGTAGCAACAGTAGCTTTAGCATTTCCGGAAGAGGCAGTGAAAAATGACATCGATGGAACAGGTTTTGTTGTTTCTAGAAATAGTGATTATTCGATCACTGCATGTACTTGGACACATAAAAAGTGGGATCATTCAACACCGAAAGGGAAAGTATTACTCCGCTGCTATGTTGGGAGGTCTGGAGATGAAGCCATCGTTGACCTCTCTGATGACAGAATTATTAAGATTGTACTAGATGACTTGAAGAAAACGATGGACATCACAATGAATCCGGATTTTGCAATCATTTCACGTTGGAAAAATTCAATGCCCCAATATACAGTGGGACATAAACAACGTTTAGCTGACATTTTAAAGCATATGAAAACGGATCTACCTGGTGTATTTTTAGCAGGTTCTTCTTATGGTGGTGTTGGACTTCCGGATTGTATTGATCAAGGAGAGGCAGCTGTCAAAGACGTCCTGGAGTTTTTATCAGGAAAAGATTTTTCTAAAGGAGCTGTTCATTGATAACAGCTTCTTTTTTCTGCTTGCAAACAGGCAGGAATCGTTGTATACTCTAAAAGTATTAAATGACCGAATTGTTCAAGTGGTCATAATTTACTATGGTGGTTAATAGTCAATTATAGGGTTGTCTATGGGATAGTCCTTATTTTTTGATTAAAAATGACCAAATGAACAAAATGGTCATAAATATAAAAGGAGGATCATTAGTGAAAAACATGCTATTTAAGGAAGAGCTCCTTGCTATTGTAAGGAATAAAAAAGTGTTAATCCCAATTATTGCTGTCATGTTTGTCCCCGTATTATATGCAGGAATGTTTTTATGGGCATTCTGGGATCCATACGCAAAACTTGATGAACTTCCAGTTGCTGTTGTCAACGAAGATGCGGGTGCAACACTCGATGGGACCCATTTGAAGCTGGGTGATGATTTAGTAGCTAAGCTAAAGAAAAATAAACAATTTGGGTTTGAGTTTGTCGATAAAAAAGAGGGCTACGATAACTTAAAAGAACAGAAATATTATATGGTCATCGAAATCCCGAAGGATTTTTCAAAAAATGCGACAACTTTATTGGATGAGCAACCGGAAAAGCTGGAATTGGTTTATACACCTAATGAAAGTTATAACTTCTTATCTGCGCAAATCGGCGGCACGGCTGCAGAAAAAATCAAAACAGCTGTTGCTGAAAAGGTAACTGAAACTTATGCTGAAACCATGTTTGATAAAATCAGTGAGCTTGCCGATGGTGTTGTAAAGGCGAGCGATGGTGCTGTCCAGTTAAGTGATGGTTCTGTTGACCTTGAAAAAGGCTCAAAGGATTTAAATGAAGGACTTGCAACCCTTGCTGAAAAAACAAGTGAGTTTAACGGTGGAATGAAAGCAGCTGATGCCGGATCTAATAAGCTTGCAGTTGGTTCGATGGATTTGTATAACGGACTTACTACTTTAGCAAAAAAGTCGATTGAATTCGACAATGGTGTGAAGGCAGCAACTTCCGGCTCTAAACAAGTAGCCACAGGATCGACTGAGTTGAAAAAAGGGCTAGCAAAAGCTGATGCCAATCTTCCGTTGCTTATTGATGGAACGAAGGAGGTATCTGCAGGTGCAGAACAATTAAAACGTGACCTTCCCGCAGGAATTGCTGCAGGAATTGAAAAAGAATTGACTGGTAGTGTTGGCGAACTTAATGCGGGTATTGATCAATTTCAATCACAGTTAACTAACACATTAGTATCCCAAATTGCGGATCAAACAATAACGCAACAAACAGAGAAAATGCAGAAACTAGCCCAAACCTTAATTGAGAACAAAGTGGATCCAGCACTTGTTCAAGGAATAATGGCTAATGAGAAAAAAAATGCGCCAACGAAAGAACAGTTAGAGCAGCAAATTTTATCAGAACTTAACCCTAAAATGGAAGCTGGCTTTAACCAATTCAAAACAGGGGTAGATGAAAAATTAGCAGGTTCATCGAAGGGCTTAGAGGATAAAATTAAAGCACAAACAACCCCTTATTTTGATCAATTAATTGCCGGTATTGGCAAAGTTAATGGCGGTCAGCAGGAATTGCAAAAAGGGATCCATGATTTATATGCAGGTTCATCAAAATTAACAGATGGCACTAACAATCTTTCTGATGGGATCAGTCAGTTGGCAGATGGTGCTGATAAAATTACCATAGGAACCGGACAATTAGCATTAGGTTCGGGAAATCTGAAAAAAGGAGCCGCGGATCTTACAAATGGTATGAATCAATTAACAGCGGGTGCGTCTGCCCTAACATCTGGAACGGGACAATTGGCAGATGGTTCCGGGCAGTTAAAAGACGGTACATCCAAACTTTCTAATGGGGCCAAGGAATTAGCAGATAAACTTTCAGAAGGTGGAAAAGAAGTTGCAAAGGTTCACTCAAATGAAAAGACTTATAATATGATGGCAGCTCCGGTAAAGCTAGATAGTGAAAAAATTAATCATGTGCCAAACTATGGAACGGGATTTACACCATATTTCCTATCATTAGGCTTGTTTGTGGGTGCACTTCTTCTCTCAATTGTCTTTCCACTTCGTGATACAGCGATTGCTCCGGCCAATGGATTTAACTGGTTTTCTAGTAAGTTTTCAATCATGGCTGGGATTGGAATTTTCCAAGCTTTATTGGCAGATGTGATTCTTCTTGTAGGATTAGGTCTAGATGTTCAAAGCGTACCAAAATTTATTCTTTTTTCAATAATAACAAGCTTAACGTTTATCGCGTTAATTCAGCTCCTTGTCTCGGTATTTGCCGATGCTGGCCGCTTTATTGCGATTATTATCTTGATTTTACAATTAACTACCAGCGCCGGGACATTCCCGCTTGAGTTAATCCCGAACTTCTTACAGCATTTCAATGCCTATCTGCCGATGAGCTATTCGGTTCAAGGCTTTAAGGCTGTTATTTCAAGTGGCGATTACAGTTTCATGTGGCAAAATTTCATCATTCTAATAGGCTTTATGCTTATTTTCTCTGTAGGAACCATCGCTTACTTTACAATGAGATATAATCACAAATATAAACACCAAATGAATAATTAATGAAAAACCAGCCGTGAAAAAAATGCGGCTGGTTTTTTGTACTATACTGAAAAGAAATCATTTTTTGAGTATATTAGGAATATAAACATTGAATTGGAGGAGTTTAATTTGAAACTTACGGTTATTGGTTTTTGGGGTGGATATCCGAAACTGAATGCGGCTAGTTCGGGTTATTTACTTGAACATGAGGGATTTCGGCTATTAATCGATTGTGGAAGCGGGGTACTTTCTAAGCTCCAAAATATTATCCAGCCCGAAGAACTAGATGCTGTTTTACTTTCGCATTATCACCCAGATCACATTGCAGATATTGGTGTTTTGCAACATGCAAGATTAATCCAAGGCTTTTTAGGAAAGAAGACCTCAACCCTACCTCTATATGGACATGATATGGATCCATATGAATTTAGCAAATTAAACTATAAAGAGATTACAAAAGGAGTAGCCTATAATCCTAGTGAGATTCTTACAGTTGGTCCATTTCAAGTTTCATTTCTAAAAACAGACCATCCAGTCCCTTGTTATGCAATGAGAATAGAGGCAGATGGAAAAGCAATCGTCTACACTGCTGACAGCTCCTTTAAGGATGAATTTATCGAGTTTAGTCGGAATGCGGATGTATTATTATGTGAGTGCAACTTTTACGGACATCAAAACGGTAAGTCGGCAGGACATATGAATAGTATCGACGCCGGAAAATTTGCGCAAAAAGCTGATGTTATGCAATTAATTCTTACCCATTTGCCGCATTATGGCTCAATATCTGAGTTAATCACCGAGGCAGCCAGTGAATTTACTGGTATAATAATACTTGCAGAAGAATTTCAATCTATTTCACTCTAAGAAGGGGAAGTAAACTATGTTATTCATCGATAATAAAGGGATCACTGATCCGCAAATAAATTTGGCAATCGAAGAGTACGCACTGAAGAATCTTGATATTAATGAAACGTATTTATTATTTTACATAAATGAACCTTCTATCATAATTGGAAAGAATCAAAATACAATTGAAGAAATTAACACGGAGTATGTGGAAGGAAATGGAATTAAAGTAGTCCGCAGGCTTTCAGGCGGTGGAGCGGTTTATCATGATCTTGGAAATTTAAACTTTAGTTTTATTACCAAGGATGACGGGGAAAGTTTTCATAACTTCCGTAAATTCACGGAGCCGGTCGTGGCAGCATTGAAAAAGTTAGGAGTAAATGCGGAATTAAGCGGCAGAAATGACTTAGAGGTTGGAGGTCGAAAAATCTCTGGTAATGCCCAATTTTCAACAAAGGGCAGAATGTTTAGCCATGGTACATTGATGCTTAATTCAGAAATCGAAAATGTGGTTTCAGCTTTAAAAGTAAAAAAAGATAAAATTGAATCAAAAGGAATTAAATCAGTTCGCAGTCGGGTTGCAAATATTTCTGAGTTTCTTACTGAAAAGGTGGAAATTGCTGAATTCCGGTCTTTATTGTTAAAGAATATTTTTGAAGGGCAAGATGAAATACCAGAATATGTTTTGACGGACGAGGATTGGGAAAAGATTTACCAGCTATCAAAAGAACGCTATCAAAACTGGGAATGGAACTATGGGAAGTCACCTAAGTTCAATCTACAGCACTCTCACCGCTTCCCAGTAGGCTCCATTGATGTCCGCCTTGAAGTTAATAAAGGTGTCATTGAAAATTGTAAAATCTACGGTGACTTTTTTGGTGTTGGTGAGGTAAGTGAAATTGAGGAGAAGTTAACAGGCACCCGCTATGGAAAAAATGAAATTGACAAGGCGCTTGCAGATATTGATACAACCCATTACTTTGGAAATGTTACGAAAGATGAGTTTTTAAACTTACTATACTAAGACCAGGGCACAGCGTTTATTGCGCTGTGTTTTCCGTTTTGTGTGAATATTTAGTATTATACTTGAATAGATTACTTTCTTTTAATATAATATATTTAGAAAATTGTAACAATTTTATGAATGAGCATTCATTCAACTTAGGGGGAGAAATATGAATCTTTTATCACAGTTTGAAGAATCTGCGAAGAACTTTTCCACTAAACCGGCCTATTATTTTATGGACCAAACATGTACTTATGCTGAATTGGATGGGGCAATTACGAAATTTGCATCGGGTCTCGAAAAATTAGGGGTGAAAAAGGGGGATCATATCGCATTATTGTTGGGTAACTCCCCTCACTTTGTGATCAGCTTATATGGGGCATTACGGTTAGGGGTAACTGTTATTCCCGTGAATCCCATTTATACTGCAGATGAGATTAGCTACATATTAAATAATGGCGATGTCAAAGTAGTGATTGCGCTTGACCAAGCGATCCCGTTAGTCGAAAAAGTGCATACTTTCCTACCGAAAATTAAGCATTATATTTTTTGTGAAACGACCCCAAATAGCAGAATAGAATCGAAAATTGAAAACCTCTCAGGATCTTCAAAAATGAAATCGTTTACAGCGATCGTGGCTTCTGGAGAATTAAACTTTAAGGGACCAAATCTCGAAGACGATGATACAGCCATTATTCTTTATACCTCGGGTACAACTGGCAAACCAAAAGGTGCTATGTTAACCCATAAGAATTTGTATAGTAACGCTAAAGATGTCAGCGAATATTTGAAAATGAATCCCGATGATAGAATAGTAACGGTTCTGCCGATGTTCCATGTTTTCTGCTTGACGGTCGCTTTAAATGCACCATTATTAAGTGGGGCGACACTATTAATTGCACCCAAATTTAGTCCAAAGGAAATTTTTGAGCTTATCAAGAATAATCAGGCGACTGTTTTTGCTGGTGTCCCGACCATGTATAATTTCCTCTTCCAATTTCCTGATGGTAATCCTGAAGACCTAAAATCCTTACGTTTATGTATTTCAGGAGGAGCTTCATTGCCTGTTGTCCTCTTAAAGAATTTCGAACAAAAGTTTAATGTTGTAGTATCTGAAGGTTATGGTTTATCGGAGGCTTCACCTGTTACTTGCTTTAATCCGCTAGACCGCCCGCGCAAGCCCGGTTCAATCGGAACATCTATCCTGCGTGTCGAAAATAAAATTCTGAATGAGCTTGGTGAGGAAGTACCTGTTGGTGAGGTGGGTGAACTTATTGTTCGTGGTCCCAATGTAATGAAGGGGTATTATAAAATGGCAGATGAGACGGCGGCGGCCATTCGGAATGGGTGGCTTCATACCGGTGACCTAGCCAGAATGGATGAAGATGGTTATTTTTATATTGTCGACCGAAAAAAGGACCTAATCCTTGTTGGAGGCTATAATGTCTACCCGCGAGAAGTGGAGGAGGTTATTTATAACCATTCGGATGTTGTAGAGGTGGCTGTCCTTGGCGTTCCAGACCCAAATCTTGGTGAGGCTGTTAAAGCCTATGTTGTAAGTAAGAATCCAGGGCTAACGGCAGAACAATTACTAGATTATTGCAGGGAACACTTGGCTAAATATAAACTTCCATCTTCGATTGAATTTATCAAAGAACTTCCAAAAAATACAACTGGGAAAATATTAAGGAGGGCACTAAAGGCACAAGTAACCCAAACTATCAGTAACTAATTCTTAAATAGTTGGGCAGGTCACTTTTACAGTTCTAATTTGTCCTTTTTTAACTAAACTAAGTATAGAGAGTCTGTACACAAAGGAGGGACAAATTATGGCTAGAAAAATGGGAGTCTATGCGGTTATGGGCTACATTCTATATGGATTATTTTTTTATTGGTATTTATTCCATTTTACCGATACAAACCTGCCATTTGAATACGAAGGATCAAAGGCGGACCCGACGACCTTTTTAAATGGCAGGGAACTTATGCTGAGCGAGGAGTATTCAAAAATAAGGAATTTATTATTTTTCCTATCTACACCTTTTGAATGGCTTTTATATTTCTTAATTTTATTATTCGGTTTTTCCAAGGCATTCAAGCGCTGGGCGGAAAACTCATCAAAGTATAAGCTGCTTCAAACAGCCATTTATCTTATTTGGTTATCGGTATTCGCTTATTTGGCGACTTTTCCTCTAAGCTATATTAGTTTTTCTTTATCAAAAACATATAATATTTCAACTCAAACCTTCGCTTCCTGGATGAAGGATGAGTTGATTGACTTTTGGCTTAATTATGGGACATGGTTGATCATTGTCCCCGTATTATACTGGCTCATGAAGAAAAGTCAAAAGCGGTGGTGGCTATATGGATGGCTTTTATCGATTCCATTTACATTATTTATGATGTTTCTCCAGCCAGTTGTTATTGACCCGTTATACAATGACTTTTATCCATTAACAAATAAGGAATTGGAAACGAAGATACTGGCTTTGGCCGATAAGGCTGATATTCCAGCACAACATGTTTTTGAAGTGAATAAGTCAGAGGAAACGAATGCTTTAAATGCCTATGTTACAGGAATTGGGTCTAATGCTCGGATTGTCCTGTGGGATACTACCTTAAATAAATTAACAGATGATCAAATTTTATTTATCATGGCTCATGAAATGTGCCATTATGTCGAGAAACATATTTACTTTGGAATTGCAGGATATTTGCTAATTTCGCTGCTCGGATTGTATTTGACGTATCGGATTATGAATTGGGCAACAAGACGCTGGGGCAAGGAATTAAATATCTCAGACGTTAGAGATATCCGATCACTTCCATTATTTTTTATGATTCTTTCGATGCTCCTATTTGCTGCAAGTCCACTGACGAATTTTACTTCTCGTTATCAGGAAACACGCGCTGACAAATATGCGATTGAGATGACCAAAAATCCAGAAGCAGCGATTACTTCTTTTCAGGAATTAACCCGCTCTGGATTAAGTCAAGTAAATCCACCGCTATTGGTGAAAATTTTCCGCTATACCCATCCTTCAATGCTTGATAGAATTTCAATGCTTGAAGATTATGAAGTTAAACATAGGAACAAATAAATACAATCCATGGGAAGGCTGAGACATTTTGATATGTCTACAGTCTTTTTTTTTACAAAAATATGTTATTTGACGAGCCTTCGTCCACTTACATTTCCTATTTACGTGTTAGAGAAATATACAATAAAAAAGCCGTCAATCTATGACGGCTTTAACAAAATTCTACGTTCCAAATCGTTTGTTGATTTCATTGAGCTGTCCGGATAGAAGGAGGAATGACTTTTTGTCTTGACAATCAATGGCCACATCAATTTTCTGTAATAATTTTTCTTTTTCTACTTTTAGTTGAATTTCGGACAACAGCATTTCGATGTACAAATCTTGGACGAAGTTCTCCTTCAGACGATTTCGTTTCATGGCTCCTAGTTTCATTAATTCCGTGTATGATTTTTCATTCATGAAAATCACCTCTGTTGCTTTTTAAAATTATATGGTTTTTTTTGAAGAATATCATTAGTTTTTATAATTTTCTGATAAATATTTCTTTGACATGAATTTTGTGAATAAATTAGGAACAATTCAGAAAAGTGAGGGAATTAAAAACCGGTAGTGGTAAGATATGGTGGATAATATGAAAAGGAGTTGAATGGGTTGAAGCATCCTCAAATCGAAGAATATGAGATAAATACGTGGACGATGTTTGTAGAACCGGTGACATATGGAGGGAAAATTTATTCACGTGCAGTAGAATTGGAAGATGAATTCTTGTCACCCTTTAAGCCATTGGATATCATCAAAAAAGGCTGCGTTTATTTTGGTGTTGATTACGAAAGCAGGAAAAAGGGAACAAGACAACTAATTGGCTATTCTCGAAAAATCCCAATTGTTATTGAACCAACTAACCACATCTATTTTTTTCCTACCGTATCACCGCTAACTCCTGAGTGTATATGGATTTCACTTGAGCATGTGGAGTGTTATCGTCGCGTTTCCTCTAAGAAAACGATGATTATTTTCCGCAATAAGCAATCTCACATTTTTCCAGTTCCAATTGGTACAATTGAGGGGCAAATGTTAAGAACCTCATTACTAAAAACAAAACTTTTGCAAAGAATAGAAAGTAATGGGAGAAAGTTATTTTATCAGCCTAACGGGCCCCAGTCGTTAAATGCCTTGGAAAGATCCCGTGAATATGATGCTGATTCCCATTCAAAAGACCCGAAATAAAGGGTTGAATTTTCTTAACTATTAACGGGACAGATGTTTTTTTAATAAATAGGCCTCCATTAATTCTTGGACTTTGTTGCGGATTCTTGGATTAAAGTAATTATGATTTTCTTCATAGCCTTTATAAATAAACCTGTACAACGTAAAAGCATCGTCCCGTTTTGTTTCAATCACCTGAAGTTTATTCTTTTTCATATATAGTTTTACCTCAGCAAGTTCCCTTTGGATCTCCTTCATCGTTTCCTCAATCAAATCCAAATATGGTTGTTTTAATTTAAACGGGCTATTTGCAACTACAGTTAAATCCCTGTTTAAGATAATTAGAACCATTGGTAAATACATAGCCTTTTCCATTATGTCTCGATCATCTTCGGGGATTCTAGTCATTTTTTCAGTCACACCTTTCTAAATTAAACGAACAAACGTTCTTCTTTATTTTACAAAAAAGAACCGTCAAAAGCAATAGGACTTTCCATTTACAAAAACCCGTCATTGGGCGAGTTTTATTTATTGAAATGTTTAGTTGATATATGAGAAAGTTTTTATTAATAGAAGGATATCTGATAGGGGAAAATGAATTAAATGAAGAAACCCTGAGAAAGAAAAAACAGTTATAAATTTAGGAGAATAAAAAACCTGGATGAATAGGTGATTAACAATGAGATCTGATAAATATCAAACCAAGAAAAAGAGAAGATGGCCATCCGTTTTACTTGTCTTCTTACTGCTAATAGGTGCAGGGGCAGGTTATGCTTATTATCAATACAAGCAGGGCGTTAACCAATCATTAAAAAAAATGAATAACAAAGCATCAAATGTTGTCTATGCTTTCGAAGGAAAAAAGGATCAGTATGGGGGGACAAATATCCTCGTGCTTGGTAGTGATGCTAGAGGAAAGGAAAAATCTCGGGCAGATACAATCATGATTGTTCATTATAATGAAGACAAAGGAACATTTAAACTAACTTCTATTATGAGGGACAGTTACCTTGAGATTCCGGGACATGGACAGCATAAGGTTAACTCCGCATTCGCACGCGGTGGTCCAGAATTAATGAGACAAACGATTAAGCAAAATTTTGATATTGACCTCCAATACTATGTCATTGTGGACTTTCAAGGATTTGTGCAACTAATTGATGAAGCATTCCCCAATGGTGTAGAGATCGATGTGGAAAAGAAAATGTCAAAAAATATTGATGTCACTTTAGAACCAGGTCTGCAAAAATTAAATGGAGCAGAAATGCTCGGGTATGTCCGCTACCGTCATGATGCGATTGGTGATTTTGGAAGGGTAGAACGTCAACAAAAAGCGGTTAAGGCCATTGGGGACCAATTGATGGGCCTCCAAACGATTCCAAAACTCCCGAAGCTAATTGGAGTTGTCACGCCTTATGTGAATACAAATATGAGCACTTCCGACATAACATTTATGGCTAAAGATTTCTTTTCGAATGATCGAGGAAATATCGATACGTTACGGATTCCTGTTGAAAATAGCTATTCCGATGCTCGAATCTCAGGGGAGGGAGCCGTATTAGAGATCGATGTCGAAAAAAATAAAGAGGCACTCCATCAATTTATTACAAAGTAATCATAGGCACAGCTAATTAGTAAAAAATGAGGAGAAACCGGATGGATATTGAATCATTAAAAGCATGGTTTACGCTTGAACATATTATGAGTCTTATTCAAGAATACCGAGCTCTTGGACCCATACCAGGCATATTGCTTATTGTCATTGAATCATTCTTGCCATTTCTCCCATTGTTTTTATTTGTAATGGCTAATGCCAGTGCCTTTGGACTTTGGTTAGGATTTTTGTATTCATGGCTTGGAGCCTGTATCGGGGCACTGCTCGTATTTTCGCTTATTAGAAGGTATGGGCAAAAAAGGTTATTATCCTTTCTACCTAAGCACCCTCAAGTCCGTAAGCTAATGGACTGGGTAGATCGTCATGGGTTTGGCCCACTCTTTCTACTGCTTTGTTTTCCATTTACACCCTCGGCAGTTGTTAACATTGTCGCTGGTCTTTCCAAAATTCGATTTTCCCAATACATGCTGTCCGTTTGTATTGGGAAAATGGTGATGATTTTCACGATTAGTTTTGTTGGCTATGATATTCAGTCATTACTGACGAAGCCTCTTCGGACTGTTGTAGTATTGCTTGTTATTTTCATTCTTTGGTATGTTGGTAAAAGAATTGAAGGCAGAATGAATAAGGGCACGGAAACTGACCATAATGGTGAAATAGATAGAAATTATAAGCAGGAGAAACGGAGGAGCTTTAATGAAGATTGAATGGAAAAAGGAAGGCATGGAATGGGCAAAGGCTTTTGCGATTGGTATCATTATTTTTGCTTTTATTCGTACATTTTTCTTTTCAAATTATGTGGTAGAAGGCGAATCGATGATGCCGACGCTACAGGATGGTAACAAACTGGTAGTCAACAAGCTTGGTTATCAAGTCGGGGAATTGAACAGATTTGATGTCATCGTTTTTCATGCCAATGAAAAAGAGGACTTTGTCAAACGTATTATTGGGCTGCCAGGGGATAAAATTGAATATCGTGATGATCTATTGTTTATAAATGGGCACAAGTATGAGGAGCCATTTTTAAATGTTTATAAACAAAAATCACCTGGAATCAGGATTACTGGAGATTTCAGTTTAAAGGAAATAACCGGTGAAAATATAGTTCCTGATGGGAAATTGTTTGTCCTTGGTGATAATCGATTAGGTAGTTGGGACAGCCGCCAATTCGGTTTTATCTCAGCTAGTCAAGTTGTCGGCAAAGTTGATTTACGTTATTGGCCATTAACTGAAATGGACGTCCATTTTTAGATGAATAGATTAAGGGAGGAGCACGATGATTAAATCGTGTTTTTTTCTGTCATAAAATTACCATTTCTGCCTCTAATCTGTTTTATGGCAATACAAACGTTTGTGCTTGTTTTATGATAGAATGAGAGATATGAAGTTTATGAGTGGTTGTGGAAAGCGAGGTTTTTTCATGTCATTAAGAATGGTAATCGGGCGGTCAGGAAGCGGAAAAACAGCTATGTTCCTTGATGAAATAAAGGGGCGGCTTGTGGAAAACCCAGATGGGACACCGATCATTTATATCGTTCCAGAACAGATGACGTTTTTATCTGAATATCGCTTGGCAACTGACCCAGCAATTAGCGGAATGATTCGTGCCCAAGTCTATAGTTTTTCCCGCTTGGCGTGGCGTATCTTGCAAGAAACAGGCGGGATTAGCCGAACACATTTAAGTAGTGTCGGGATGAGTATGTTAATACGCAAAATCATCGATGAGCAAAAGGAACAACTAAAGCTTTTTCAGCGAGCTGCAGATAAGAATGGTTTTATCCAGAAGCTTGAGCAAATGATAACAGAATTTAAACGTTACTGTATTAGGCCAGAGGAGCTAATTCAAGGCTCATCCTTATCGGGTGAAGATACCAATGCCTTAAATGATAAACTTCAAGATTTAGAAATGATCTATAAAAAGTTTGAGGACGAAGTATTTGGTAAATATATCGATTCGGAGGATTACTTTCAACTCCTATCCGAAAAAGTATCCTTCTCTTCGTATTTAATAGATGCAGAAATATATATTGATGGTTTTTATAGTTTTTCACCGCAGGAATATCAAGTAATGATCGAATTGATGAAACATTGTAAAAACGTTTCAATTGCATTGACGACTGATCACCTCTCGATTGATTCTCCACCGGACGAGCTTGATTTGTTTCGCTTATCAGGTGAGACTAGTTATTCTCTCTATGATTTAGCTAAAGCTAATGGTATTGAAATCGAGCAGTCTGTTGTTCTAAAAGAACAAAGAAAATGGACAGAGCCGTCTTTAAGTCATTTTGAAGAAAAATTTGATGCCCGGCCTGCAGTATCATATGTTGGTGAGACAAAAATTAATATTTGCCAAGCCGTAAACCGTAGAGCTGAGATTGAAGGGATTGCAAGAGAGATTCGCCAATTAGTCAGGACAAAGGGATACCGGTACCGGGATATCGCTTTATTAATTCGAAATGGCGGGGACTATCATGAGATTGTTGAACCAGTTTTCGACGATTATCAGATTCCCTATTTTATTGACCAAAAAAGAACGATGCTGAACCATCCATTGATCGAATTCATTCGCTCAAGCCTTGAAGTCATTAATTCCTACTGGCGCTATGAGCCGGTGTTCAGAGTGATCAAGACAGAATTGCTATATCCCCTACAAGAAAAGCCAGCAAAAATGCGTGAGAAAATGGATAAACTAGAGAATTATTGTTTAGCTTACGGAATTAACGGAAGTAAATGGACGAAAAAAGAGCGTTGGAGCTATCGACGCATTCGAGGACTGGAATTAGAGGTAAACTCGCAAACAGACCTTGAAAAAGAAATGGAACAAGAGTTAAATGAATTAAAGCTTATGGTAACTGCACCCATTTTACGGTTATCAAGACGTTTGAAAAAAGCGGATTCAGGCCGAAAATTTTGTGAAGCCATCTATTTGCTGCTAGAGGAATTGGATGTCCCAACAAAGCTTGAAAAATGGAAAGCAGCTGCCGAAGAAAAAGGTAATCTTGTAAAAATGCGGGAGCATGAACAAGTATGGAATGCCGTGATTGATCTCCTGGACCAATACGTTGAAATTCTAGGGGAAGAGCAAGTCACATTAAAGGCGTTTGCTGCTGTTTTAGAGTCAGGATTTGAATCCTTACATTTTTCACTTATTCCGCCGGCACTTGATCAGGTACTGATTGGGGATTTAGAAAAATCAAGGCTAAATGAAATCAAAGTAGAATTCGTAGTTGGTGTTAATGAAGGAATTTTGCCTGCAAAAATATCTGATGAAGGAATCCTCTCTGATGAAGACAGGGAAATGCTCCTAGCAACAGGTGTTAAAATCGCACCAAGCAGCCGGACACGTTTGCTGGATGAAAATTTTCTTGCTTATAAAGCTTTTACAGCACCATCAGAAGCCCTTTATGTTAGTTATCCACTTGCGAATGATGAAGGAAAAGCGTTAATTCCTTCTTCGTATATTAAGAGAATAAAAGATATGTTTCCTAATGCTAATGAGCTATTTTATGTGACAGACCCATCACAAGTTTCGGAGCCCAGTCAACTAGGCTTTATTTCAAATTTTACAACGACGTTATCTTTCCTTAATGCGCAGCTTCAATGGAAAAAGCGAGGGTACCCCATTTCAAATTTATGGTGGGATGTATATAACTATTACCTTGGAAGTTCGGGAAAGGGCAAAGCTCAAAAAGTGTTTTCAAGCCTTTTTTATACAAATTCAGCCGTACAGCTCTCTAAAGACTCAGCGGATGAATTATATGGTGAGGCCATTCAAGCCAGTGTTTCTAGAATGGAATTATATAACTCCTGCGCATTTTCTCATTTCGCTCAGCATGGACTAAAGCTTCGTGACCGGCAAGTGTTTCGTTTGGAGGCTCCGGATATTGGGGAGCTGTTTCATGCGGCACTAAAGCAGATTGCAGATATTGTTAATGAACAAAACCTTTCTTGGGCCGAGCTGTCGAGGAAACAATGTGAAAACCTTTCTAAGGAAGCGGTCAAGTCACTAGCCCCTAAACTGCAAAACGAAATATTGTTAAGCTCAGAGCGCCATCATTATATTAAACGGAAATTGGAGCAAATTATTACACGCGCTTCTGTCGTATTAAGTGAGCATGCAAAGGTAAGTGGATTCTCACCGATTGGTTTGGAATTAGGCTTTGGACCCAATGGAAAACTGCCGCCACTAACATTTTCACTGAAAAATGGAAAGAGAATGGAATTGGCCGGAAGAATTGACAGAGTCGATCAGGCAAAAGCGGAAGACGACAGCGTCTTTTTACGAGTGATTGATTATAAATCAAGTGAAAAAGATGTCAATTTTAGCGAAGTATATTATGGACTTGCCCTGCAAATGTTAACCTACCTTGATATTGTCATGACCCATTCGAATGAATTGGTTGAGATGAAAGCTAGTCCTGCGGGTGTCCTCTATTTTCACGTCCATAATCCATTCATTAATACAACTAAAATGCTAACGATTGATGAAATTGAAAAGGAAATGATGAAAAAGTTTAAGATGAATGGATTAATGTTAAGCGATCAAAATGTGATCCGGCTTATGGATCAAACACTTGAATCTGGTGATTCGCATATTATTGCCGCAGGAATAAAAAAGGATGGAAATTTATCCAAAAAATCCAAGGTTGCCAGTTTATCGGAATTTGACGATTTGAAAACGTATGTCCGGAATTTATATCAGAAAACAGGTAACGCCATTATTGATGGTCAAATAGACATTGCTCCTTATAAATTAAAGGACAAAACACCTTGTACATTTTGTTCTTATAAATCAGTATGTCAATTTGATGAATCAATTGAAACGAATCAATTCCGGGTTCTCACACCCCACTCGAAGGAAGATGTTTTAGAACTAATTAGGAAGGAGGTACGTCAATCTTGAGAAATTTCACCATACCGCCTAAGCCAGAAGACGTGACATGGACAGACGACCAATGGAAAGCAATTATGGCAAAGGATCGAGACATCCTAGTCGCAGCAGCAGCAGGTTCGGGAAAAACGGCTGTCCTAGTGGAAAGAATGATCCAAAAAATCCTGTCAAAAGAAGACCCGATGGATGTCGATGAATTATTGGTGGTGACCTTTACGAATGCATCAGCTGCAGAAATGCGCCATCGGATTGGGGAAGCATTAGAAAAAGCCATTGATGAAGACCCGTGGTCGCGCCATTTAAGAAAGCAACTGAGCTTATTAAATAAAGCATCGATTTCAACACTTCATTCCTTTTGTATGGAAGTGATTCGAAAGTATTATTACTTAATCGATGTCGATCCTGGATTTCGAATTGCCGATGAAACAGAGGCACAATTAATCCGAGATGAAGTGATGGACGAGTTGTTTGAAGAAGAATACGGGAAAAAAGATAATGAGGC
The DNA here is from genome assembly GCF_018613205.1 of Bacillus sp. ISL-46. Classification (NCBI taxonomy): domain Bacteria; kingdom Bacillati; phylum Bacillota; class Bacilli; order Caryophanales; family Bacillaceae; genus Bacillus; species Bacillus sp. ISL-46. Next base: position 56,563 of record NZ_JAGGQR010000017.1, on the reverse strand, counting down.
ATTCTTCAACTTGGTCGATTCATTCACAAGTGATCGAAGTGATGCCGCATTAATGGATATTGTACGATCGATATACGATTTTGCTCGCTCCAATCCCTTACCAGACCAATATTTAAAGTCAATCATTCGTATGTATGATGTTTCAGCTATTAATAATCTAGCCGAACTCTCCTTTATTCAGGCACTTCTTTTTGATATTGAGTTGCAACTAGAAGCTTCCAGAGAAATGATTAAGCGGGGATTAGAAGTAACAAAGCTCCCTGGCGGACCTGCACCGAGAGCTGAAAACTTTTTAGATGATTTAAAGATGATTGATACTCTTCTTCTTGCCAAGCAGGACTCATGGGAAACTCTATATCAAGCAATGCAGACCTGGTCTTTTTCACGGGCAAAGCAAGTGAAAGGTGACCAATATGATAAAGAGCTGACAGAAAAGGCCCAAAAACTCCGAGAAAAAGCGAAGAAAAAAATCCAAGATATCAAAGAAGAGCTATTTACGCGAAAGCCTGAAAGTTTTTTACGTGACATGGATGAGATGCGGCCGTTAATAGAAACGCTAGTTCATATTGTCAAAGAATTTTCTCTGCGGTTTGAAAAGGTAAAAAGAGAAAAAGGGCTTGTAGACTATGCAGATTTAGAGCATTACTGCCTTGCAATTTTGACAAAGGAAATCTCAGCAGAGGGAGAATTTCTTCCATCCGAGGCTGCACTCGCTTACCAAAGGCATTTTAAAGAGGTCTATTGCGATGAATATCAAGACACAAATATGGTCCAGGAAACGATCCTAAAGCTTGTAACTAAAAAGGATGAGTTGAATGGTAATATGTTTATGGTCGGAGATGTTAAGCAGTCGATTTATCGCTTTCGTTTGGCTGAGCCGAACCTTTTCTTAGGCAAGTATAATCGCTTTAAAGCCGACGGAGATTCTACGGGACTACGTATTGATCTAGCAAGAAATTTCCGAAGCCGAAAAGAAGTGCTCGATGCAACCAATTATTTATTTAAACAAATTATGGGGATTAAAGTTGGTGAAATCGAATACGATGAGGCGGCAGAATTGCGTGCTGGCGCACCGTATCCAGACGATGAGCCCTATCCGGTAGAACTTTTGCTTATTGATCAAAATGCACAGGATAATGGGTCACCTGTAACGGAAGGCGAGACAGAGGTGTCAGAACTAGAAGAATTTGATGCTATCGGGCTTGAACAATCCCAACTCGAAGCGAGGATAATTGCTTCTAAAATAAAAGAACTAGTTGCAAGTGGAGCACCTGTATATACTACAAAAACGAAATCCAATCGGCCACTTATGTATCGGGATACAGTCATCCTGCTCCGTTCAATGACTTGGGCTCCGCAAATTATCGAAGAGTTTAAGCAACAAGGGATTCCGATTTATGCTAATCTTTCAACAGGGTATTTTAATGCAACCGAAGTGGCAATTATGATTTCATTACTACGAGTTATTGATAATCCCTTCCAAGACATACCGCTTGCAGCTATTTTACGCTCACCCATCGTTGGGTTGAACGAAGAAGAACTATCAATCATCCGCATTCATCAGAAGCGAGGTTCCTTTTGGGAGGCTGTTACCGCTTTTTGCAAGAGTAAAGAAGCCAAAAATACGGCTGAATTTTACGAAAAGCTGCGCCGTTTTTATGACTTTCTAGCAGAGTGGCGCGGGGTGGCAAGACAGGGTTCGTTGTCTGAGTTAATTTGGCAGCTCTACCGTGATACCCAGTTTTATGACTTTGTCGGCGGTTTACCAGGGGGAAAACAGCGCCAAGCTAATTTACGGGCATTATATGACAGAGCTAGACAATACGAACAAACATCGTTCCGTGGGCTGTTCCGGTTTCTTCGTTTTATCGAGAGAATGATTGAAAGAGGGGACGATCTTGGTGCAGCAAGGGCACTTGGTGAGCAAGAAGATGTTGTTCGGATTATGACCATCCATAGTAGTAAAGGACTTGAATTTCCCGTTGTATTCATGGCGGGAATGGCACGGACTTTTAATATGGCTGATGTTCGGAAACCATATATGCTCGATAAAGAATACGGATTTGCATCTAAGTATGTAAATGCGGAAAAAAGGATTTCTTACCCATCCTTACCGCAAATTGCTTTTAAGCGAAAAAAGAAAATGGAGATGCTCGCGGAAGAAATGCGCGTGTTATATGTGGCGATGACAAGGGCGAAAGAAAAACTTTATTTAACGGCTACGCTTAAAGATGCGCAAAAAAAAATAGACCAATGGAATGAAGTTTCCTCCCATATAGAATGGTTGTTAAAGGATTATGAGCGGGCAGCAGTTTCAAGCTATATTGACTGGATTGGACCAGCGCTTGTTCGCCATCAGGACGCCAATGAAATAAGGCTTAGTAGTACGGGAAATGCCCTTGTTCCTGAAGAAATTACAAGTCATCCTTCTTCATGGAAAATTTCTCTAATAAGTGCAGAAGAAATCAAGAAGACGGAATTAGAAATCGGAATGAATGAAGACCAATTTCTTGAAATGGTCCAAAAAGGGGAACATGTCCCAGCCACGTCGCCATTTGATGAAGAAATTAAGTTACGCTTAGACTGGGAATATTCCTTCCCAAGTGCCGCAGCCCATCGCTCCAAGCAATCCGTTTCTGAAATGAAACGCCAAAGAGAAATGGCAGATGAACAAAGTGGGACGGACCTTGTGAACCATGTGAATCACTATAAAAAGTCGATAGTTAAACGCCCAAAATTTATGCAGGAAAAGCAATTAAGTCCAGCTGAACGGGGGTCTGCCATGCATATGGTTATGCAGCACGTAGATTTAACCAATTCAGTTAGTCAAGAATCTCTCCAGGAACAGTTAACATGGATGGTAAACAACGAATTGTTAACCCCAGACCAAGCAGAAGTCATTGACAAAAATTTAATTGTTCAATTCTTTCATTCAGATTTAGGGATTAGATATTTTAACGCAAAAGCAATCAACAGAGAGGTTCCCTTTACCCTTTCCATGCCTGCTCGTGATGTGTACCCCACTTGGAAGGATGAAGAAGAATCTGTTTTTGTGCAAGGGATCATTGACTGTGTCTTTGAGGAAGAAAAGGGTCTTATTTTGGTCGATTATAAAACGGATCAAATTTCCGACAGGTATAAAGGTGGGTTTGATCAAGCAAAGTCCATACTTGAAAACCGTTACAAGATGCAAATTAACTTATATACAAGAGCAATTGAACAAATATGGAAAAGAAAGGTCACAGAAAGGTACTTGTTTTTCTTTGATGGAGCACATATTTTGAAGGTTGAAAAGGATTAAACGAACAAAAAATGACATAGACCATTTAGGCTGGTTTATGTCATTTTTTAATTATTCCCGACAATTGGCTGGTCAATTAACTTGGTATCAAGAACATTGGTTCCACTTAATCCGGAATTCGATACGATAAATCCACCAGTATTAAATGCACCTGAACCAGCATTTGTCTTTGAGGTGCTCTTTGGAGAGATATACACGGTATCGCCAAATTGCACTATACCTCCACTTACGTGAACGATTTGGACAGGACCAATAATCGCTGGCATGACAAACATCCTTTTTTAGTATATTCCCGGCATTTCCCTTAACGTAACTTATGCTTTTATCTTTGTCCCTGTTCTTCTACTTCTTCTTCTTTTCTAGGAATAGGAAGTAACTGTCGAATATGCTTAACTCTAGCCTCCATGGAAACATGGCGGCTGTTCCCAACGTGTAAAAGGGAAGATGAAGATATCCCGATAATATCAATTTTACTTACCTTAATTAGTGGGTTTGGATTTTGACGGGAGTATGAGAAAGGTTCATCGATAGGTAGAAAAGGAATAGGTTCGGAAAAGACTCGATAAGAGGATAAATTCCCCTCATTTCCATAAAATACGTCAGCTTCCCTTTGGACAGCGAGTGCTCTTGAAAGTCCATTAATGATACAGGAATCCCCTAGCTGTACCGTAGAGGAAAAAGAGGCAATCTTAATATTTATAGTGTCTACACAAGAGGTTCTCTGCAACATGATGGTCACTCCGGTGATAGGGGAACAAACGGGCCTATGATTAACGATTCTGCAGGGGTATCAAAGGTTGAGGCCAATTGAATCGTTTCCGTATCTCCCACCATTACTAACGATGAGCTTGCTACCCCAGTGATTTTTATGTTTTGGACAAAGAGTTCTCGGTTATAAACCTCGAAGTTCATTCTGTTTTCATCCCTTTCATATTTTCAGGTAAATTGCTGAAAAAAACAAATACCCCATTTTGAATTTCCTTTTTTAATGCTTCTATAACTAAATCGTCCGAAGGCGCATTTTCAAAAGAGCGGCTGCCAGAGGAATGGGCGTTTATATGTTGTTCAATCCTGATAGGAAGCTGTTTAATGATGTCTTGTTTTATGAACGATAAATATTCATCATTCGGTTGAACGGTTAATTCCCTTTGGGCATTTTCAACTAATTGAGGTAAATCCGTTTCTAAATATCTGTAAATAGCTTCCTCGATTTTCATTGATCTTTGCATTTGATCCTTGGGTGATATTGGTGTGGTTAAGGATTGATTTTGTACTGCGAAGTCCTCGATTCCTGATAATTCGGATGGGTTTAGACCTATGTTTAATGTTCCTTCAAGCGTCTCAACTTTCAATTGATCAAATTTATATTCAATTTTATCAACATGGATGGCCTTTTTTTCATTTAATTGTTTGATATCTTCTTTCATTTTTTGGAGAGCGTTCTCTAAAGTTAGAATTCGCTGCTCCTGTGCTTGAATACACATCTGCAGCCATTGAAGATATTGGGAATAATCCTGATACATGTAATCACCTCACAATTATTTCGCCAATAAGTTTATCAATTTTTATATGATAGGGCGGCTTACTAATCCTGTTCTCTAACAGCAGCTTGTAATGGTACGGCTGGTGTCCCTAATAAAGTCCCTGAAGGTTGAATGGATTGCGGTGCGGGTTGTGAAAATCCACCGGTATTATATAAATGAGCTGTTGGTTTAATAATCCCAGCACTGCCTATTTGTAGGACGGAGGAATTGGTAATCCCGCCAATTTTAATAAAATTAATCTGAATGGACTGCTGGATATAGAAATTCATTTGAAAATCACCCATTCATTAAGCATTAAGTGCAATTCCTTGATCGTAAACATCTGAATCATTGGTATTTGTGGAACTAACATTATTATGGAGCTGTAAGCTATCCCCTGTGTTAAAGGAACCAGCACCGGAAAAGGTTTTTGCAGTAGAAAATGGCATAATTTTATAAACATCTCCAATATGGAAAACAGAACTGCTGCCAAGTGTAATGACCTGTGCAACTCCAACAATCGCTGGCATTTTCAACACCCTTTTTTCATAGTATCTTCTACATCCTATGTATGGGCAAAGGTAATGTGATTGATTCGCCCAAATAAATTGGAAACAGAGGTCATTTAAGTTTATTTACACTTTTATTTATTTGTTTTTAGGGGTATGAATGAAAAACAGTTCAATTAACCTATGATTTACCACGCAAAATGATAAAATAGTAGGATATCAGATAAGGGTAAAACGTTCTATTATGTGATTAAGAGATCAGTCGGAAAAATAAACACTGAGTCTCGATAAAGGCAAAGCTGATGAAAATCAGTGACGCAAAGCTACAGGGGCTAAGGTGCATTTGCACTAAGCCAGCCAGTTACCGAAAGATCAGGGTGTTTCATAATAGATATTCTATGTCTGCATAGGTTTTCTATGTATATATGGTTGTTCTATGAATTCTATCCCCCCCTTTGGTAAAGGTGGGGCTATTTCTATTTCACGGAGGTGAAAATTGTTGATGATACCTTTAATGGACGAGGAAAATGAAAAGGCGAAAAAAGCTAACAAACATCAGGAATTAAAGAATGTTCTTCATAAGAAAATTTTGCAAGAGTTAAAAGAGCAAGAAATTGAGGAAATCATTCCAAAGTTTGACGGAATGGCAGTCGAAATAATAAAAGAAGATGAAGAATTCCGTGGGCAAATTGATCGAAAAAAAGTAGATGATGAGCTAATCAACGACCTAACTGGTTTCGGACCAATTAATTCCCTTCTTTTAGATGAAGATGTTTCAGAGGTAATGGTGAATGGACCCAACCAAGTTTACTGTGAACGAAAAGGGAAGTTGGTGTTAACGCCAGTTCAATTCCGAGACAATGAACATGTCATGAGTGTAATAGACAAAATAGTTGCCCCACTGGGACGGAGAATAGATGAAAGTTCTCCAATGGTAGATGCCAGGCTTCCGGATGGATCGCGTGTTAATGCTATCATTCCCCCCTTGGCATTAAATGGACCAACTATAACAATCAGGAAATTTCCAAAGGATCCCTACCAGATTGAAGATTTGATTAACTTTGGAACAGTCACAGAAGAAATGGCTATCTTTCTAGATGCTTGTGTGAAAGCACGGTTAAATATGTTTGTCAGCGGAGGAACAGGATCTGGCAAAACAACCACACTCAATGTTTTGTCAAATTTTATCCCAGATGATGAAAAAATCGTAACTATTGAGGATGCAGCCGAGATTCAATTGGGACAAGAGCATGTGATATCCCTAGAGTCACGTCCGCCCAATATAAAAGGTAAAGGAGCCATCTCCATTAGAGATCTTGTCAGGAACTCACTACGGATGAGACCAGACCGCGTTATTATCGGGGAAGTACGTGGAGGAGAAGCGCTTGATATGCTGCAGGCAATGAATACGGGACATGATGGTTCATTGGCTACAGGGCACTCAAACAGTCCAAGAGATATGATTGCTCGGTTGGAAACAATGGTTCTTATAGCTGGTGTAGATTTGCCGATAAAAGCACTACGTGAGCAAATTGCTGGGGCGATTGATGTGATTATACAGCAAACACGTTTGAAGGACGGAACAAGGAAAATTGTCAATATAACTGAGGTACAAGGAATGGAAGGAGAAATTATCGTTCTCCAAGATATCTTCTCTTTTAAACAAGAAGGACTTAACGCAGAAGGAAAAATCATTGGAAGGCTTGTACCTACCGGTGTCCACCCTAAGTTTTATGATCGTCTGGAGGCATCAGGGATTCACATTCCGTCGTCCGTGTTTATAGAAAATGAGGAGTGGCGGCAATGATTGGACTGCTCCTGATTTTTTTCAGAGATAGGCTTGATGTAGATATTGTTAGAGCGTTTATCAGTAATGTTTTACAAGCTGAAAAATTAGGAATCGGCATGGTTCGAGTGCTCCGAGTTCAATCCAATGAAGTCAGAGAACAGAGAAAGCAACGGGCGGAAGAGACGGCTATGAAAGCACCAATCAAAATGCTCTTTCCGTTAGTTCTTTTCATATTTCCAAGTTTATTTATCGTTTTGTTAGGACCGGCAATCATCCAATTTATCGATGCTTTTAAAAATAGTTAAGGGCTGATTCCCTTTTAATTAGGGATCGGCCTTTTTTGATTCTTTATATTTGTTCGGTTCATCTGTTTCTTTTACTATATAAAGTGTAATTACTATAAATTGAGGTGAAAACGATGAAATTTGTAACAGTAGAACATAATCATGAAACATTTGTTGGTTTAGTAGACCCAGATGAATCAAAAGTAATTTTATTAAATCCTGCTGAAGAAGCAAGGATAGGTAAAAGAAGTTTCCCTTCTTCAATGCAGGAATGTATCGATTTAGGAGAAAGTTTTATCGAACAAGTCCAAGTTTTGTATGATTGGGTAATTAGTGGTACACATGCTGCGTCATTATACGTCCCCATGGAAGAGGCAACCTTGCTAGCTCCTATTCCAAGACCAAACAAGAATATTTTCTGTGTAGGAAAAAATTATGCAGAACATGCGATTGAAATGGGAAGTGAAGCAGATATCCCGGAACATGTAATGGTCTTTACGAAAGCCCCTACAACGGTTATTGGACCGAATGAAACAGTCCTAAACCATCAAGATGTAACAAATCAACTTGATTATGAAGGGGAGCTAGCTGTCATCATCGGTAAAAAGGGAAGGGCGATAAAAAAAGAAGAGGCCCTCGACTACATTTTTGGTTATACCATTCTGAATGATGTGACCGCACGAGACTTACAATCAAGACACAAGCAATTTTTTATTGGTAAAAGCTTAGACACTACCTGTCCGATGGGACCATGGATTATCCATAAAAGTGTGATTGAAAATCCAAACCATTTACATATAGAAACTAGAGTTAATGGGGAAGTGAGACAGAACTCAAATACAAAGAATTTTATTTTTCCAATTGAGGAGGTTATCTCCGTTCTTTCAGCCGGAATGACACTTGAACCAGGGGATATTATTGCGACCGGCACACCAGCTGGAGTGGGAAAAGGCTTAAAGCCTCCTAAATTTTTATCTCCTGGCGATCAGATGGAAGTCACCATTGAAAAAATCGGAACACTCAAAAATACCATTAAGCAATAGGCACTCTTTAAATACCTCAAAATTGTAGGGGAACATATCCATTTTTGTTACTAGATTGACTTACTTTTTTCGTTTTTATCAAAGTTTTATGGTATGATAAGGTCGAAATAAATGAATTTCATTCATTAGGAGGTACTATATTGATTCACGGTCATATCACTGCATGGGTTTTAGCATTAATTTTATTTTTCATTGCTCTTTCCTTACATAAAAGTGGAAAAGCAAAAGGATTTAAAATTCTACAAATGATCTTACGAGTACTATACTTAGTTATAATAGCAACAGGTGCAGGACTTTTGTTTTCGGTTTACAGAATTGATGTTTGGTATATATTAAAAGCGGTTGTAGGTATATGGATAATCGGATTATTTGAAATGATCCTTGGCCGTGTGGCTAATAATAGAAGAACTTCTGTATTCTGGATTCAGTTTATCATTGCATGGGTGCTTGTATTATACCTAGGCTTTGCAAAATTACCAATGTCATTTTTACACCCATAAAACCTAATGTAACTAGTAAAGGCTGCCGAGCATATCGGCAGCCTTTTTAAATTTGCGAAAATGATAAACAACGTGACAACTGCTTAGTTTGGTTTTAATATTGAAATAAGTAGAGAGGAGAGGATCCATATGCTCGTAAAAGTGTTTGCTAATCTCCGGCAAATATGTGGTGGGGTAACGGTAGACGTTCAGCCGGATGGTGAACGGGTGATAGATGTTCTTGATAAAATGATTGAAATGTTTCCTGCATTAAACAATGAAATCTTTACTATTGAAAAGGAACTGCTTCCGTTTGTTCATGTCTATGTAAACGGGAGAAATATCATCCACCTTGATGACCTTCAGACTAAGGTAGAAGAAAAGGATCAATTTGCTCTTTTTCCGCCTGTTGCAGGGGGCTGATATGGTCATTAGAGATTTGGAGTTTCGTGGTATTAGTATTGAACATCTTGGCATGTATTTTGAAGAACTTGGTGCTTTACAGAGGACAGATAGGTTCCCTTATGTCTATGAAGCGGATAACTGGAAGGGTCAAATACTCTCCGAAGAGGAAATTTCATTTACTTCAAGTTTTAAGGTGAATACCGTCCAAGTGCGTTTTTGTGCAAATGACGATCATGCTTTAGATGTGTTAATCAAAAATTACCGCTATAAAACAACAAGAATTGGCGGTTAATTAAGTATAGCGTTAGCGCTGTCAAAACTTACGTATTAAAAAAAAGCTTCTGCATTTGTGCAGAAGCTTTCTTAATTAATGTCTTAGACAGGTTGTTTTACTTCAGGATCGATAATTCCTAATTCACGAAGCTTTTCATCTGTTACCAGGCCGTCTTTCCAGCCGCGAACTTGATAATATTCTTCTAGCATGATATCCATCCGGCTTACATGGCCCGCACTGTTCCCGGACGCCGGTTCTTCAGTAAAACGTTTTGGAAGGAAGTCATCTTCACGTTTATTAAAGCCTGCAAGGTTATTGTAATAACGTTCAAGATTATAGATTCTTTCCCCAGCCTTCATAACATCCTCAGCTGATAGTTGAACTCCAGTCATTGCACTGTATTGCTCCGCATAATGCTCTGCGTTTTCTGAGAAGGATGAGAACTTACAAATATTCATAGAATCTGAGAATGCTAGCATATCTTGGAATACTTTTAGTAATTCGCCTTTTCCTTCTGGCTTTAATCGGTCAGTTGGTTCAGGAATACCAGCAATTTCACTGGCTACAGTGTACCCACGAAGGTGACATGCACCGCGGTTACTTGTAGCATAACCAAGTCCAATACCTTGAATGCCGCGAGGATCATAGGCAGGGATGGATTGGCCTTTAACAGACATTGATAATTCAGGTGCACCCCAAAGTGCAGTTGCACGTGCAGGCCCTTCAGCAAGTACGCCGCCAAATCCTTCACGGAAGGCGATTTTTTTGGTTAATTCAATCATTGAATCGGCGTCGCCCCAGATTAGTTCCTCGGTAATAATCCCTTTTTCAAAAGCTTCCATTGTAACGGAGAAACAATGTCCAAGTTCAATTGTATCAAGCCCATATTCATTACAGCGGTCGATCATAAATGAAATCGCTTCTGCATCACTTAATAAACAGTTGGAGCCAAGTGACCAAGCGGATTCGAATTCAATGCTCTCTACTCGTGTTTTATACTTCCCATCTTTTACTTCTACTTCAATTTTACAACCAACTGGGCAGGCATGGCAGGTCTTGTTAGCAACACGTAAATTAGTGTTGTAATATTCACCACTGTGTTTCTCTGCTTCATCCCAGTGTGTTAATTGGGAGTTCTTTGTTGGAAGCGCTCCCACTTCATTGATCAAGTTGGTTAATACATTTGTTCCATATACGGATAATCCGCCTTTATTAGGTGCCGTTAAGCCGCCATCAAGGATCGCCTTTACAGCTTTTTTATTGGCATCTTTGTAATCGGTATCTAATTTTGGTTGTGGCATATTGCCTTTTTGAGCAGCTTTGATAACAATTGCTTTTAATTTTTTATAGCCCGCAACAGCAGCTGTCCCACCACGGCCTGCAGCACGGTCATGCTCATTAATAAATGCAGCAAAGCGGACGGTGTTTTCACCTGCTTGACCAATCGTCATAACACTTATGTCCTCTTCACCGTGTTCGTCTTTCATTGCTTGAATAAAGGCTCGTGTGCTAGTTCCCCAAAGGTTTGAAGCGTCACGGAGCTCTGCTTTACCATCTTCAATAAATAGGTATACAGGCTTGTCACTTTTTCCTGAAAAAATAATATTATCCACACCTGCCCATTTGAGCCGCGCTGCAGTCCACCCGCCGATGTGTGAATCCGTTACCGTACCAGTCAGCGGAGATTTAGTAACAACACAAAGCCGTCCGCTCATCGAAGAACGTGAGCCTGTGACAGGGCCTGTCATAATACAAATGATGTTTTCTGCAGATAATGGCTCGACTTCAGGGCCGTTATCTAAAACATACTTAACCCCTAGGCCACGACCACCTATGTACTTAACTGCATCATCTTCGTTGATTCCTCTGTAATCAACCACACCATTTGTTAAGTCGACTAATACTTCTTTGTTTTTAAAACCGCCTAGATTCAAAGTTTTTCCCCCTCTTTCCCATATTAAAAAAATATATACTAATCTCTTATAATATTAGATATTGTTATAAGAGATTCCTACCAAATTATACTAAAACCCAATATTTATTATATCTCTTTTTCAATATTTTTAAAATTAAATTATTTATAACAGACAATCAAAAATAATTTGGTAAGATAATAGTAATATAACTTTTTCTTTTGCGGTTCATGATTACAGTTTAACTTAGGAAAGAGGTGGATCATGAGTGATTTAGAACGCTATTCAAGACAGATTCTTTTTCAACAGATTGGGGAGTCAGGACAAATAAAATTGCAAAATAGCAAAGTGGCAATTGTTGGAGTTGGTGCACTTGGCACGGTAATCGCGAACCATCTGGTTCGTTCTGGAGTTGGCTATATAAGGTTAATTGATAGGGATTTGGTTGAACTATCAAATTTGCAGCGGCAGACACTTTTTGATGAAGAGGATGCAAAATTACAGCTCCCAAAGGTAATTGCTGCAAAAAAAAGATTAAATCGAATTAATTCTACTGTTACAGTCGATGCAGTAATCGCTGATTTAAACCTAGATAATGCGGAAGAATTATTAACGGAATTTAATTGTATCGTTGATGGCTCTGATAATTTTATGACACGATTCTTAATCAATGATGTGGCCGTAAAGTACGGAATTCCTTGGGTTCATGGTGCTGCTGTTAGTTCAAGAGGCATGTTTGCCTCGATCAAACCCGGAATTACCCCCTGCTACCGCTGTCTCTTTCCACATGTCCCAACTGGGACGGGGGAAACCTGCGATACAGTTGGCGTATTGTCACCATTGACGGATATTATCGGTTCCTTTCAAGTCATGGAAACAATGAAAATATTAATTGATGAAAAGACTACACCTAATCTAGAACAAATTGATATATGGGATTATACCACCATGCAAATGGATATTTCAGAAGGGAGAAATTCTAATTGTCCGACATGTGTGAATCATCAATTTGATTTTTTAGATCGATCCTCGGAACTCCAGGTGGCCTATACGACACTTTGTGGGCGTAATACAGTCCAAATCAATCCTAGAAATAAACGAGACTTAGATGTAAAAAAGTTGGCTGCGAATCTCAAGAAAAGTGGTAAAGTATCAGGAAATGACTACTTAATCCGTTTTACTCCTGATGAAGATATTTCTATTGTCGTATTTAAAGATGCACGTGTATTGATTCATGGTACAAATGATTTGGTCCAAGCAAAATTGCTTTATTCAAAATACATCGGGAACTAAATTGGTACCAAAAAAAAAGGCGTGGGAGCTGCCCCAGCCTTTTTCTTATGATATCATTTTTTCGATCACTAATCGTTTTCCGGTATTTAATGTAAATTCAAATCGATCATTAACTTTTTCATAGTAACAAAAGTGGTGCTGGACATTACAAATTTGCTCCTGATTATCGAAAACCAAAAAATTAACTCCATCCTTTCGATTTTCGTCCGATAAGAAGGATAAATGGTTGTAACAATAGATGCAATCGTAAATAGAAAAGTTTAAGGAGTTTAAAGTGGTCACAAATTGAAAAAAAGCATCATCATTGATTCCATCTAAAAGCCGCTCAAGTGAATAAATTAAATGTTTCCTAATTCTTACTAAATCATGGTTACGAAGCATCGTTGCTTCGTTTCCAATTCGGACCTTTCCTGTTTCATACAATTTACCTTTCTTCCAACGATTCATTCGGAAGACTTCTATTTCCTGCTGAAGGTAATCATCTAACATTTCGGCTTCTTCTGTTTCCTCATCAAAAAAAATCCATTGTTCATTAATTTGTTCAACAGTTCCTTCTGTGTATGCTCTTTCCTGAAAATCGTAAAGTCTCATTCGTTGTTGTCGATTCATTATTAACCTCCGTGCCCAGATGCTATCATATTCTTTTTAGACATCTTCATGAAATTTTATAACTGAAAGATAAAGTATTATCTTTTAAATCATATGAATTGTTGGCTTACTCCATCGACCTCCGCTTTTCTATTCGGACAATTAACCATTTCCCATGGGCTGAATACTATAAAAACATGAATTCATGTACAGTAGTTCTGTTAATGAGGAGTGTGATAGGAAATGTGTGGTATTACAGGCTGGATTAATTTTGATAAATCACTTAAGAACGAGGCGGGTACACTTACCAAAATGACCAATACACTGGCAAAAAGAGGACCTGATGAGACCAACATCTGGTCTGAGACACATGTCGCTTTTGGCCATAAGAGACTTATTGTTGTCGACCCTGAAGGGGGAAGGCAGCCAATGTCCAAACAAAAAGACGGCTTCGATTACACCATTTGCTACAATGGGGAATTATATAATACAGAAGATATCCGCAAAGTTCTCCATACTAAAGGATATTCATTTAAAGGTCATTCTGATACAGAAGTTCTATTATCTGCCTATATAGAATGGGCGGAAGAGTGTGTAAATTACTTAAATGGGATTTATGCATTTGCCATTTGGGATAATAAGAAGGAACAGCTCTTTATTGGTCGTGACCGCTTAGGGGTTAAACCATTATTTTTCAGAGAACACAAGAAGGGGCTTATATTTGCTTCTGAAACCAAGGCTATTTTAGCCCATCCAGAAGTGAAAACAGAGATTGATCAAGAGGGGCTTGCTGAGATCTTTGGAATCGGCCCTTCCAGGTCACCGGGTTCTGGTGTTTTTAAAGGGATTAAAGAACTAAGACCAGCCCATGCATTAACATTTTCAAAAAATGGTTTAAAAATTTGGAGATATTGGAATGTAAAAAGTGGTGAACACAAGGATAATGTGGAAGAAACAGCAGAAAAGGTCCGTTATTTAGTCACCGATGCGGTAACAAGGCAGCTTGTTTCCGATGTTCCTCTAAGTACCTTTTTATCTGGCGGACTAGATTCTAGCATCATCACGGCCATTGCCGCAAAAGGATTCAAGGACCAAAATAAGGGGCAGTTACACACTTATTCAATCGATTATGAAGGTAATGACAAATTCTTTTCTTCAAATGAATTCCAGCCGGATGCTGATGGGAAATTTATTCAAATGATAACGGATAAATTTAATACAAAGCACCATAACAAAATTATTACTCAAAGGCAATTGGTCAATGATTTGGTGGAAGCTACACATGTTAGAGATCTTCCAGGGATGGCAGATGTGGATTCATCGTTACTGTGGTTTTGTAAGGAAATTAAACAGGATTTTGTTGTCAGCCTTTCAGGGGAATGTGCTGATGAAATTTTCGGAGGGTATCCTTGGTTCCATCGAAAACAAGACTTAGAACGTCCAGGATTTCCGTGGATGAGATCTGTATCAGAAAGACAAGGTTTGTTGAAATCGCATTGGCAGGAAAAATTAAAATTAAATGACTATGTCATGGAAAAGTATTATCAAGCGGTTGCCGAAACCCCGAGGCTAGAGGGTGAAAGCGGGGAAGATTCTAAACGCAGAGAATTATTTTATATTAATATGATTAATTTTATGACAACATTACTTGATCGGAAAGACCGAATGAGCATGGGCGCAAGCCTGGAAGTCAGAGTTCCCTTTGCTGATCACCGTCTTGTCGAATATGTATGGAATATCCCATGGGATATGAAAATGTATCGAGGCAGGGAAAAAGGGATTCTTAGAAAAGCCTTTGAAGGTATATTACCAGAGGAAGTATTGTACCGGAAAAAAAGCCCTTATCCAAAAACACATAATCCTGCCTATACCATTGCCGTTCAAAAACTGGTGGAAAATATATTACAAGATAAATCCTCAGCATTGCATGAATTTTTTAATAAAGAACAGCTTGAGAGTATCGTCAAGTCTGGTGGAAATTCATTTCAAGAACCTTGGTTTGGGCAATTGATGACAGGACCACAGTTATTGGCATATCTTGTGCAGCTCCATACATGGTTTAAGGATTACAATATTAACATAGTAAATTAAAAATGAATTTCCGATAAAACGAAGAATTAAAATTTGGAATAAGGACTTGATTAGATTAAAATGGTGTAGGGAAGAGGATATCCTCTTCTTTTTTTTTAGAGGAGGATATAACTTTATGAAAAAAATTACTTTTATTTTAATGCTATTATTACTAAATTCATCATTTCCTGCAAATGCTGCTGTTGAAAAGGGTGAACGTTTGTGGCAGGATGAATCCGTTTATTCTATCATGGTAGATCGTTTTAACGACGGGGATAGAAAAAATGACATCGATGTTAATGCCAAAGACCCATTAGCATATAACGGCGGTGATATCCAAGGTATTATTGATAAATTGGATTACATCCATGATATGGGATTTACTTCGATTCGACTAACTCCGATAGTTGACAATGCAAAGAATGGCTACCATGGTTCTTGGGTGAATGATTTTTACAAAGTAGACGAGCATTTTGGCACAATTAAGACTTTCCAAACGCTTGTAAAAGAAGCGCATAAGCGAAAGATGAAGGTTATCATGGATTTTGTGACGAATAATGTAGCTGCGGACCATCCATGGTTAAGTGATACTAATAAGCAGGACTGGTTTCATGAAAAAAAGGATACCCTTGCTGGAAATGAAAATCAGAAGGAGCTTGAAATGGGCTGGTCGGAGGGCTTGCCTGACCTTAATCAGGACAACCCTGAAGTAAAAAAATACTTAATTAATGCAGCAAAATGGTGGATTAATAAAACAGATATTGATGGGCTTAGTCTACCAGAAGTAAATTATGTTCCAGTAAGCTTTTGGACAGATTTTTCAACTGAAGTTAAGAAAGAAAACAAGGATTTCTTTCTGTTGGGAGTCATGTCGAAAAATACTTCAACTAATCTGAAAGAGTATGAAAGTGCCGGAATAGATAGTGTAGTTGATTACTCGTATAGCGAAAAGTTAAGAAAAACGTTTGCAGGTACGGATCAATCTTTCAGCACACTTTATTCGGGTGCTGATAATGGTCTGAACTCCTTATTAAGGGCAAATTTTATGGATAATGAATATACGTCAAGATTTACGAGTGACATTGTGGCAAAGAAACAATTCCCTGGCTCACGCTGGAAAACAGCATTGGTTTATCTTTACACGACCCCTGGAATCCCCTTCTTTTATTATGGAAGTGAAATTGCTTTAAATGGGGGAGAAATCCCGGATAACCGTGGGCAAATGAGCTTTCGAGCGGAAAAGGACCTGATTGATTATATTACCAAGGTGAGTGAATTAAGAAATCAGCTTCCATCGCTAACAAGAGGGACAATGGAAATGCTCTATGATCAAAAGGGAATGGCAGTTTATAAACGAGTTTATAAAGGTGAAACGTCAATAATTGCAATCAATAATTCGAGTAAATCCCAAAGTGTTACGTTAACAAATAGTCAAATTGAAGGTGGAAAAGAGCTGCGGGGCCTGTTGGCAGGAGATAAAGTTAAAAGTGAAGATAATAAATACATGATCATCCTTGATCGGGATAATTCAGAGGTATATGTTTTAGCTGAGAAAAGTGGCATCAAATTCTCATTAATTGCTAGCGTAGCCGTTGTATACCTGTTGTGTTTCTTATTTCTTTATAAAATAAGGAAACGAAAAAGATAAAATGTCGGGGAAATCCCCGACATTTTTTTAACTATTGATAATTTCTCCGCCATTTACATGAATCATTTGCCCACTAACATAGGAGGAGTCATCTGAAGCCAGGAAAACATAGCTTGCGGCCAATTCAAATGGTTGTCCTGCTCTCCCCATTGGGGTAGTTGATCCGAAAGTTGCAACCTGGTCTGCAGGGAAAGTCGATGGAATGAGTGGTGTCCAAATGGGACCTGGAGCCACACCATTAACACGAATCCCTTGAGGTGCAAGAGACATCGCTAAAGAGCGGGTAAAGGAAACAACCGCACCTTTTGTAGCTGAATAGTCCAATAATTGTTCATTCCCCTTGTAAGCAGTAATCGAGGCAGTATTAATGATGGATGCCCCTTGTTTTAAAAAAGGCAGAACCATTTTAGTCATATAAAAAAAGGAGAAAATATTCGTTCGGAACGTTTTTTCCAATTGATCCGAAGTAATAGACAATAAGCTTTTTTGCGGATGTTGTTCCGCTGCATTGTTGACGAGTATATCTAATCGGCCAAACTCAGAATGAATCTTATTGACAGTCTCCTTACAAAAATCTTCATTGCCAATGTCACCCGAATAAAGAAGACATCTTCGACCCTCGGCTTCAATCATTTGTTTAGTTTCTTCTGCATCTTGATGCTCTTCTAAATAGACAATAGCAATATCTGCCCCTTCTTTGGCAAAATAAATAGCAACTGATTTTCCTATACCACTGTCGCCACCGGTAATAATCGCTGTTTTACCTGCTAATTTTCCTCCAGGCTTATAATTAGGATCAACTGAAATAGGCCGAGGATCCATTTCACTTTCTATGCCAGGTTGATGGTTCTGATGCTGAGGTGGAAAGATATTCTTTTGTTTATTTTGATTGTTGCTCATTTACTAAAACCTCCAAGTGTTTACTCACAATTAGTTTTAGTTAAATGGGTTAAATTATGAAAAATATAGATAATAAAAAGCGAAAGGATTTTAAATCCTTCCGCCGTTTTGTTCTTAACGATAATTAATAAACTGGACATCTACAGTTAGGTCAGCCTCGCGCACGAGGGAGATTATTTTTTGTAAATCATCGCGGTTTTTACCGCTAACACGAACTTGGTCGTCCTGTACCTGACTTTTTACCTTGACGCCACTATTTTTAATAATTGTATTGATTTTTTTGGCATTTTCTTTATCAATACCTTGAACAAGCTTGGCTCTTTGGCGAACAGTTCCGCCTGATGCTTTTTCGACTTTCCCATAGTCAAGATTTCTAACGGGAACGCTTCGTTTCATCAATTTGCTAAATAAAACATCTTTAAGCTGGTCCATTTTATATTCATCATCTGAAATAAGAACAAGCTCTTCTTTTTCTTTATCAAGTGAGACTTCACTTTTACTGCCTTTAAAATCATAGCGAGTGCCAATTTCCTTCATGGTTTGGGCAATCGCATTTGAAACTTCAGATAAGTCTACTTGAGATACAATATCAAATGAGCTATCTTTTGACATAACAAAACCTCCATTTTATAACAAAATGTGAAACTCAGCCTGCTAAAGTTTCCCTTTATGGGTACATTATAGTAAAATATAGCAGTTGTAACAACCGCTTAGGAAAATTCTCCGAAAAAGAAAGAAGGAGTTATATATGTCTTTAAATGAACTTATTGGTCAAACAACCACATTAACAGTCGCCCGTAAAGCATCCTTTGGCTATTTTTTAACAGACGGTAATGAAGATGTTTTGCTGCATATAAATCAAGCCAATCAAGAATTAGAAGAAGAAGATCAGGTTGAAGTGTTTCTTTATGTTGATTCAGAAGGTCGAATCTCTGCATCAACCATTATTCCTGAGGTTGCGATTGGACGATATGCTTGGGTTAAAGTAACGGACATAAATCCAAGAATTGGCGTCTTTATCAATATAGGACTTCCAAAGGATATTTTGTTAGGAATCGATGATTTGCCTGTGCATAAGTCAGTATGGCCAATGCCAGGAGATTTAGTATACATAACTTTAAAGCTAAGCAGCAATTACCTTCTTTACGCGAAGCTTGCCAGTGACCAAGTAATTGAATCTATTTCCGTAAAAGCAACAAGAGAAAATTTTAATAAAAATGTGCAGGGACATATTTATCGTACAGCTAAAGTAGGCAGCTGGATCTTTACAATAGAAGGGTTCAAAGGTTTCATTCATGAATCACAAAGACCAGAAGAGCCCCGTATAGGTGAAAAGGTTGAGGGAAGGATTATTGACGTTAAGGAAGACGGAACAATTAATGTTTCATTACTAGCAAGGAAAGAGGAATCGCAGGATCTAGATGCGGAACGGATATATGAATATCTAATGAGCAGAAATGGAGCCATGCCCTATAACGATAAAAGCATGCCTGAAGATATTAAAGATCGCTTTGATTTGAGCAAAGGTGCCTTCAAGCGGGCCCTTGGAAAGCTTATGAAAGAGGGCAGGGTATACCAAGAGGGCAACTGGACATATGTAAAGAAAGATTAATGTGTTTTTACATACTCTTTTCAAATTGACAGAAACTAAAATGAATCTATTTGAAAGGGGTAAGGATATGCCACACACATCAGACAACGATAAAAAAGCAAAAGACAACAATGCCCTTCGCCATGAAAAGAATATGATGCGCGAAAAAAATCGTCAAGCTGGAAAAAATCAATACTCCAAGCAGACAGACCATAAATAGAGTAATGGAAATGAGTGAGGTGCGCACCTCACTCATTTTTTTATTATTAAGAAGGCATTTGATTTAAGAAGAAAATGGCGATTGTTCCTGCACCTGTATGTGACCCAACGGCAGAACCAATGGAAGAAATGAATACCTCTTTCGGATGGAATTCTTCTTCAATCAGTGCTTTCATTTCTAATGTGGTTTCTTCACAATCAGCTTGGCTAATCCCAATCACTTGGTCTTCCATATTTGCCCCGCGTTCCTTCATGATTTCGATGATACGGCGCATTACTTTTTTCTTCCCACGTATTTTTTCAATTGGAACAAGTTTTCCGGCTTCTACATTTAAGATGGGCTTAATGTTCAATAATCCACCGAGGAAGGCAGATGCTTTTGATACTCGGCCACCCTTTGCTAAATAATCTAAATCTTCAACAGTAAAAAGATGTTCCATGTGTTGGCTTCTAAAAACAACTTCTTCTAAGATTGTTTCTTTACCGACACCTTTCATGGCGAGTGATGCTGCTTCTTTAACTACAAGACCAGATCCAAGCGATGCACATTTTGTATCGACAATTGTTAATTTAAAATTTGGATATTTTTCCTTCACTTGGTCAAGAATCATAACAGCGGTTGAATATGTACCAGATAATTCTGAAGAAAAAGCTATGTATATCCCATCTTCATCTTTTTCTGCCATTTCGGTAAATACTTCCTCAAACAGAAGTGGGGAGACTTGAGATGTTTTTGGAACAACACCATTACGGATTGCCTCATAGACGGTGTTTGGATCAATTGATTTTACATCTTCAAATTCTTTGCCATTAATCTCGACTTTTAAAGGAAATAAAGTAACATGATTCTCTTCATAAAAACTTTTTGGTAAATCGCATGCGCTATCAGCTAGTATTCTTACCTGCATGAAGCTCACCTGCTTTCAGGCTAATTTATAGTTTCAGTTTATCGGTTTCACCATAAAAATACAATTAGCAATCACCACAAAAGTATTAATGGATTGACAATCACATATAAAGGGGGAAATTGAAATGATATGGCTCCAGGCGCAAAAAATGGTAGTGGTGGCAGCGGGTTCATTGTTAGTTGCGTTAGCGATGAATTTATTTTTAATACCGGCAAATATTTATTCAAGTGGATTTACTGGAATAGCACAACTACTTTCAAAGGTGTTAAGTGACTATACTCCTATCCATGTTTCACTAGGGTTATTATTATTATTGCTGAATATTCCTGTGGCCATTTTAGGCTGGAAAAAGGTAGGGAAATCCTTTACCGTCTATAGCTTTATAAGTGTTGCCCTGTCCTCGTTGTTTTTAATACTAATTCCTATTAAACAAGTTTCGAATGATATCCTTCTAAATGCTGTTTTTGGTGGTGTCATCCAAGCTGTTGGCGTCGGGATTACGTTAAAATGGGGGGCTTCAACAGGCGGAGTGGATATCATTGCAATGGTTTTATCGAGAATGAAAGACAAGCCGATCGGACCCTATATGTTGGTTATAAATGGGGTGATTATTATAACAGCTGGATTTTTGTATGGCTGGGAGAAAGCCCTTTATACACTTGTCACTTTATATACTTCGACAAGAGTGATTGACGCCATTCATACTAGACATGCAAAACTCACTGCAATAATTATTACCAAAAAGGCTGATGTAATGAAAAAAGCAATACAAGAAAAACTTGTAAGAGGAATCACGATTCTACCAGCAAAAGGTGCGTTCTCAAACGAAGCAAGAGAAATGTTGATGGTTGTTATTACCCGCTATGAGCTCTTTGATTTGGAAAGGATCCTTAAGGAAGTGGATCCCAATGCCTTTACAAATATTATTCAAACAACCAATATCTATGGATTTTTTCGTAAGGAATAAAAAGAAAAGCGGAAGCGCCTTGTTCAGGGGCGACAGGCATAAGAAGCCGGCTTGAAGGTTACTTTTTAACCTTCAGGACGGATTGGCTTATGACCCCGAGCCCCTAGGCGCTGTAGCTAGACAAAAAGAAAAGCGGAAGCGCCCGTAGGTGCCTCCGCTTTTCTTTTTAAGTCATCTGTTCAAGCTCTTGTTGCATTTGTTGGAGCTGTGCTTGCTCTGCTACAGTCGAATTTGCATAAGCAGAACTTAATGCATTTTTAGCTTTCGCGACAGCAGAATCAAGATCAGCTGGGTCGGCAGACTTCGCCATCTCAACAAATCTTCGTGCTTCTTGGAACAATTGGTTTCCCATGTTATATTCCTCCAAGCGAGGATTCTTGCACATTGGACATCTTCTGAGCTTCCGCTTCAGCGTAAGTCATGTGATAAGGAATACGTTCAGCATGCTTACTGACCGTATCCACTCCTTGCTGAACAAAGCGTTTTGATTTGTTTCGTTTACCCATTCGAATCCCTCCAATATGCTCATAGCTCATATTGAAACAGCAACGCTGCCTCAAAAAATAGTATGTACCAAAAGGGGGAGGTTCATTTAGGTAAACAATGGTGAAATGAGTGTTAATATTTTATATTTAACAAATCCGCCAAATATTGAGCAACACCATCTTCTTCGTTACTTAAAGTGACGTCATTAGCAATATTTTTCACACTGTCGATTCCATTTCCCATGGCAATTCCATGACCAGCATATTCAAGCATTTCAAGGTCGTTGTCTTCATCGCCAAACGCAATAATTCTATCAGCGGGAATACCATAATAATCAGAAGCCTTTTTTAACCCCACGGCCTTACTTAAGCCAACCTTTATAATTTCAACCACATGCCATGGAGCGGCCCAACTGCGATGATCGATAACTTCTGCATGGACAGCCGATAAGTGTTCGCGAATTATCTTTAATTGATCCTCCTCCGTATGAATTAACAAACTCGTGGGTGAATCATTTAAATAATTTGCCAGATCGCCCGTAGTGATTTTTGGATTGCCAAAGTTGAAAATATCTAACAGCTTTTCATCGTGGTAATGGAAGTAAACATCATCGATCACTTCGGCAATTATATTATGGAAGTGGAAACTTCTGCACGCTTCCACAATATCTTTTGCAACCTTTATATCAAGAGGTTCATGATAAAATCCCCAGTCAGGTTTTCGAGGGTGATGCATAAATGCTCCATTGAAATTGACAATCGGAGTGTCCAAATCCAATTCCCGATAGTACATCTCGCTGGAACGATAAGGCCTTCCTGTTGCAATCATAACGATATGACCTTGTTCTCTTGCTTTTTTAATAATTCCGTGTGTTTTTAATGATATCGTTTTATCATCTTTTAATAATGTCCCATCTAAATCTAATGCAATTAGGTGTCTATCTGTCATAATAACTCCTTCTAATTATAATTTTCATCGCTAATAAAGTGCGTCGCTTTAGGAAAAAATTTATATACATGTTACACTGCAATTATGAATTTAATACTTAGTGGAATTATTAATTCCTATATTTACTATGTTAACAATTTTATATCTAAACTGTAAAAAAATTCACACCAAATGATATAAAAAAACTATATACTTTTTTTAACTAAGTCTCAATCTTGGCATGCTTGATAATTTGCTATAATAGAGTGGGACAAAGATAATGAAGGAGTGGATCAAACATGAATGAAGAACTAAAAGAAAATATCATGGGTGCCTTAGAACTAGTAATCGACCCTGAACTAGGAGTAGATATTGTTAATTTAGGATTAGTATATAATGCTGAAATGGATGAAGAAGGAAACGTAACGATTACAATGACGTTAACTTCAATGGGCTGCCCACTTGCTGGAACAATTGTTGACCAGGTTAAACGGGCATTGGCCGACATTCCGGAAATCAAAGAAGTAGAAGTAAATATTGTTTTTAATCCTCCATGGAATAAAGAAATGATGTCACGTTATGCGAAAATCGCATTAGGAATTCGCTAAGCTTAATTAGAGGCTTTTGAACTCTCAGTAAAATAAGCGTATTTTTTAGAAACAGCAGATTTTCTGCTGTTTTTTTTATTTCAAAATAAGAAAGGTGAAAAATTTGAACTTAGATAACTGTCTAGCTCCAGCGCCCAGCGGCTAGTGTACTTCGCCCTTTTCCCTACGAAAAGTCAACATCGGATCGCTAACGCTCTACGTGTATCCTTTATCTTAGTCAAAGTGCTCCAGTCCATACGCCGCTAACCGGGCGCTTGCGCTTTTCTTATTCTTCACGATTCAGACATATCTAGCTTACAGAATGTGAGATAGTTCACTTTTTTCAAATATAAACACCTTTATAATAAAGATTAATAAGGCTGTTGGATTTGAATAGCCGTTATTAGGAGGCGTTTCATATGGCTATTAGCCGAGATTTTAATAAAGACCCTTTTATCGTGATTTGGGAACTCACTAGAGCTTGTCAATTAAAGTGTCTGCACTGCCGTGCCGATGCACAGTATAAAAGGGATCCACGTGAACTATCTTTTGAAGAAGGAAAAAATCTAATTGATCAAATATATGAAATGAACAATCCGATGCTTGTTTTTACTGGCGGAGACCCGCTGATGAGAGAAGATGTTTTTGATATTGCGAAATATGCAGTTGAAAAAGGCGTTCGGGTATCAATGACCCCAAGTGCGACACCAAATGTAACAAAAGAAGCAATTGAAAAAGCAAAAGAAGTAGGTCTTGCTCGCTGGGCATTTAGTATTGATGGTCCTAGGGCTGAGATTCATGACCATTTTAGAGGAACAGCTGGATCATTTGACCTTACCATGGAAAAAATAAAATATTTGCATGAAGTTGGATTACCCATTCAGATTAATACGGTGATTTCCCGTTACAATATTGACTACCTTGATGAAATGGCAAAAATGGTTGAAGACTTAGAATGTGTGTTATGGAGTGTCTTTTTCCTAGTGCCAACAGGAAGAGGTCAACAATCAGATATGATTTCTCCAGTTCAACATGAAAAAGTATTCAGATGGCTATATGATTTAAGTAAGCGCGTGTCTTTTGATATCAAAACAACAGAAGCAATGCACTACAGACGTGTTGTGATTCAACAAAAAATGCGCGAAGCGAAAGAAACAACAGATGAGATTGAGTATTTAAGCGCATTAACAGAAAAGGGATTAACAGGCTCTATCGATGGTTTAGGGCGAGCACTAAAAGGTGTTAATGATGGTAATGGTTTTGTATTCATCTCTCATACGGGGGATGTATATCCAAGCGGACTATTACCCGTTAAAGCTGGTAATATCCGGGAAACTCCATTAGCGGAAATTTATCGTGAATCACCAATATTCCAATCGCTAAGAAACCCAGATCTTTTTAAAGGGAAATGTGGTGTCTGTGAATTCCGTCATGTTTGCGGAGGATCAAGGTCTAGAGCGTATGCGATGACTGGAGATTATCTAGAAAGCGAGCCATTCTGCGTTTATATTCCTAAATCATTAAGAGAAAAGCAAGTACAGTAAATTAAAACGATAAAACAAGGTTGCCTCAATAGTGAGACAGCCTTGCGTATATAGATAACTACAAATAAGTAAAGGCCAGCCTATTCGATACTGCAATAAACGGCAGAACAATTTTCACAGTCGATTTCATTTTTTAAGTATTGTAAATCCAATATAGAGATCTTTCCTTTTTTAACTGAAATGATTTTATCTTTCTTTAGTTCACTAAGTATACGGTTTGTACTCTCACGTGAAGTACCGCAGAAGTTGGCAAGTTCTTGGTTGGTTAACGGCAGATCTATTAAGATCTCATTATCTTTTTGAATACCATAACTATTCGACATACGGATAAGTGTTGAGAATAGCGCACCTCGTTTTCCATTTAACAACCATCTATTTTCCATCGTGATCAATGTTTAGTTTGTTAGTACCATTTTATCTCATGAGGAACCAATAAGAAGAAGTAAACAATGACAATATAGTGAAAACTCATATGAAATTAATCATGTTTATTTATTTTCTATTTGAATTTTAGGTTAAATGAATAAAATCTGTAGAGGAAAATTTTTACCAAAACAGTTATTTATAGATTGTAAAACTTCTGCTAAGATAAGAATTGTATTAAAAAGTATTGCTATAGTGAATAAAGTAACAGTTTTTTTATCTAAAGACTGGTACACTGAATATCATTAGGTTCCTTAAAATAATGGAGTTGATATGGAATGGAAAAAACCATTATTAAAGATAAATTAAATAGACCATTGCATGACTTAAGAATTTCTGTGATTGATCGATGTAATTTCCGTTGCCAATACTGTATGCCAGCTGACCAATTTGGTCCTGATTTTGAGTTTCTTCCTAAAAGTGCCTTGCTATCCTATGAAGAGATCGAACGCCTAGCGAAAATATTTGTTAGTTTGGGTGTGGAAAAAATCCGCCTAACAGGAGGAGAACCTCTTCTTCGTAGAGATATGCCCATTCTTGTTAAGAAGCTGTCAGCTATTGAGGGCTTACTTGATATCGGATTAACGACGAATGGTGTGCTTCTACCGAAATTTGCCAAAGATTTAAAGGAAGCAGGACTCAAAAGAGTAAATGTAAGCCTTGATACCTTAAACGATGAATTGTTTGGCAAAATTAACGGGCGTGGGGTTGGAACTGGGCCAGTTTTGGAAGGCATTGAAGCAGCGAAACAAGCAGGTCTTGGGGTCAAAATTAATATGGTTGTCAAAAAAGGTTTGAATGATAC
Source organism: Bacillus sp. ISL-46 (assembly GCF_018613205.1). NCBI lineage: Bacteria > Bacillati > Bacillota > Bacilli > Caryophanales > Bacillaceae > Bacillus > Bacillus sp. ISL-46. The sequence goes on along the minus strand of NZ_JAGGQR010000017.1, from coordinate 30,087 downwards.
TGAAATTATTCCAATGGCAGAGTACTGCAAAGAGAACGGTCTGGAGCTTCGCTATATAGAATTCATGGATGTTGGCTCCACGAACGGCTGGAAAATGGATGATGTTATTACTAAAAAACAGATATATTATTTGTTAAAAGAACAATTTGATCTTGAACCCGTTGACCCAGCCTATTACGGAGAAGTGGCAAAGGTGTACCGCTATAAAGATAAAGATGTGAATGTAGGATTTATCACATCTGTTTCGGAATCATTTTGTTCAAGTTGCACTCGTTCTCGACTTTCAGCGAATGGTCAGATTTTTACTTGTTTATTTAATGGGAATGGGCATGATATCCGTAATTTTATGAGAAACGGTGCCTCTGATGAAGAAATCCGTGAGCGGGTGAGCGCCATTTGGAATGGACGAGATGACAGATATTCAGACGAACGAACAGACGAAACGCACAAAAACCGTAAAAAAATAGAAATGTCCTATATTGGTGGTTAAACTCTCTTCCAGGAAGAGAGTTTTTTTGTACAAAAAAACAGCCCGCTTTAAGAAAAGCGGACTGTTGATTTTATAAAAGATACCTAGGAAATAGGATGTTGTTTTCAAGATGCACATGCATAAAGGTTAATCCTTCTAACGCTTCCAAGCGTGCATATACTAATCGGTACGTACCGCATGCATCCAGAGGTAGAGTGTAGTCAGAAGTTACTGCACGGATCTCTCTTAAAATTTCACCGGCATGGTCATGTTCTTTTTCTAATTCAACAATCATTGCAATTGCTTCTTCACGATTCTCCACGGTTCCATCCGCAAGCTGCTTAATTAATGGGAATACAACAGCTTCCTCTTTCGCCATATGCTCCATCAATTCTTTTTTGAATTCAAAGAAGAGTTCGTAAACCTTTAGTAACTCTGGATGATTATCTCCATGGACACGTGAAACCTTCGTTACATAGGGACTTAGCATAGTTAGTTCCTCTTCAGATACACGATGGTAGTTGGAAATGACATGATCAATAATTGTAGTTGAATCAGAATTAGTCCAAACCTCAACATCTTTCTCGGTGTTTTCGTATTTTTCAAATACCTCTTTTAAGTCATCTAACAATGTATCCAGGTTAAGCTTATTTTGAGCAACTGCTTCTGTTAACGGAATATTACCACCGCAGCAAAAATCGATTCGGTTCTTTTTGAAAACATCACTCGTTTTAGGTAATTCGTTAACAATATCTTTAACTAATGAATTGGCTGTAATTGTAAAACTCATCTTTAATTTCCTCCCAAAGTCCAAGATTAAATCTAACCTAAGCATAATGTAAAATAGAAAAAAACTAGGTGACCTGAATCACACATTCCCTATGATCTTATATTTTTTGGCAAGATTCTTTTATTTTGTGACATTTGATATGTTAGTAAGTTTTTAATAAGCTTATAATGTTGATTAGTCGATGACTATTAGTACATATTACAATGGATAGATATTTGTTTAAGGCAGGAGCTGATTATTTTGTTCGAAAGAAGAAGACCGATTCCAATTGGAGAAGCGGTCAAAAGCATAATGGAATATCAATTACTTGGTGTGACCGAAAAAGTTTCGATAAATGAAAGCTTTGGCCGCTTTTTATCGGAGGATTTAATCGCAACTAGCGATGTGCCCCATTTTGACCGTGCACCGTATGATGGCTTTGCTGTCAGGTCAATCGATACACGAGAGGCTTCGCAATCCAATGTAGTTGAATTTGAAGTGGTCGATCACATCGGCGCGGGAATGGTTTCTACTAAAGTAATTGGAGAGCACCAAGCTGTTAGAATTATGACTGGCGCAATGATGCCAGTAGGAACAGATGCTGTCGTTATGTTTGAGGTGGCTAAGGCTTACGAAAAGGATGGAATCCCATATATGTCCATTAAACGCAGCTTTAAAGAGGGGGATAACGTTTCGTTCAGTGGTGAAGATGCCAAGCAGGGTGAAGTTTTGGTGAAAAAAGGTACATTGATAAATCCTGGAATTCAAGCAATGCTTGCTACGTTTGGATATGAACGAGTGTCCGTTGCGAAAAAGCCACGTGTTGGTTTGTTTGCAACAGGGACAGAGCTTTTAGAAGTAAATGAAGCCTTAGTTCCAGGAAAAATTCGTAATAGTAATTCCCATATGATTGCAGCTCAAATTGAAAGAGCGGGAGCCATTGTTCACTATTTTGGAAAGCTTCCTGATGAATTCGACACTTGCTTTGAAGCAGTCCAAAAAGCAATAAATGAAGTAGACTTATTAATTACCACCGGCGGGGTTTCAGTTGGGGATTTTGATTATCTGCCTGCTATCTATGAAAAGCTTGGGGCAGAGGTTTTCTTTAATAAAGTTGCCATGCGCCCTGGAAGTGTGACGACGGTTGCACAGCACAATGGGAAGCTTCTCTTTGGACTCTCGGGTAATCCTTCGGCTTGTTATGTAGGCTTTGAATTGTTTGCCCGCCCAATTATCCGTAGGATGCTTTTTTCAGAAAAACCTCACCTTCGTAAAGAACAAGCTCTTTTAGAAGTCGATTTTCCTAAAGCCAATCCGTTTACAAGGTTTGTCCGAAGTTCTACGTTTATAGATGCGGGAAGACTAAAGGCAAAACCGAGTGGACTTGACAAGTCTAACATTATAATGAGCCTTTCTGGAGCTAATTCGTTGATGATTCTTCCAGGCGGAACTAGAGGCTTTACAGCCGGTTGTGAAGTCGATGTCCTCCTGCTTGAAGACCAGGTTGGCAGTATGTGGCCGTGGTAAAGCCTGTCATCTTTCAGGTGGTTGGTTATCAAAATAGTGGGAAAACCACCATAACATCCAAACTGATCGAAGACTTAGTAAAAAAAGGACTTAAAACAGTTACAATTAAGCATCATGGTCATGGAGGCAGGCTCGCAGCCATGCCGCAGAAAGATACAGAAAAACATTTAAATGCAGGTGCGCTTGCCTCGATTGTTGAAGGAGATGGAAGTTTAATGTTACGGGCTGACAATTTCTATCCATCACTAGAAGATCAGATCGAGTTAATGAAATTCTTTCATCCAGATGTAATATTAATCGAAGGCTATAAGTTAAAGTCCTTCCCGAAGTTACTGCTATTAAGAGATGAAAGTGACCTTTCTTTGTTAGACACCGTAAGTAATGTTTCTGCAATTGTGTATTGGAAAGAAGAAATGCAGAAGCAAATCACATCAAGAATCAATGTGCCCAGCTTTCATATCAACGATGAAGGTGCATTAATCTGGATTGAGCAATTACTTCAGGAGCTTGTTCATAAAATTAATCAAAAAAGTTAATAAAATTGTCAAATCTGTTACTTTTATCACAGCTAGAAATATGGATATACTCTACAATACAAATTAGGGGATATTATGTTTGTTAAAATAGAATTATAGGTCTTTAATGGAAATACAGCAATCACTCATTGGATAACCGACCTAGAGATGATTGAAGTTACCTAGTAGATGATATAGATTTGCTGTACTTCCATTTTAACCTAAACAATTTTGTCACAAAAAGAAGGCGGAGTCCTTCTTTTTTACTGTAATTATGTGATGTGTTTCACTTATTTTTCCGCTAAGCTGGCTTATATTTAGGTTAGTCAAGGAAGAGGAGTGAAAATGATGAAGTTATTTTTACCGAAACAACATGGTGCATGGGCAATGCTAATCATCCCTTTTTGGCTTGGTGTCATTGAAGGAGGGTTTATGTGGAAGCATGTTCCATTTTTCTTTGGATGGCTCCTATTATACTTGGCGACCTATCCGATGCTTCTTTTATTTAAAAAGAAAAAACTTCAGTTTTATACTAAATGGACACTTGTATATATGATTCCATCCCTATTACTTTTACTTAATCCACTTTTGGAAAGACCAACTATTTTTTATTTTGGTCTTCTAATGATTCCGTTTTTTATAATAAATGCTTACTTTACTTCCAAAAATCAAGACCGTGCTTTTATGAATGATCTCTCTGCTATTTTTGCCTTTTCAGTTGCTGGATTAGCAAGCAGTTATTTAGAACACGGTGTTATGAACATAGAGACGCTTGTTTTCACCTTTGTAACTTCGGTCCTGTTTTTTGTGGGCTGTACTTTTTATGTCAAAACAATGATTAGGGAGAAGAAGAATACCCAATTTAAATGGATTTCATGGATTTACCATTTTCTTTTAGTGGCAGTGTGGTTCAGAGTTGGCTTTTGGATCGTTGCAATAGCATTTATCCCAAGTCTTCTGAGAGCTATTATATTTTATGGGAAACCATTATCGCCTAAACAAATTGGCATTTACGAAATAATAAATTCAGCTATATTCTTTACGATCATGGCCATTCAAATAATCTTATTAAAATAAAAAAATCGGTCGATATGACCGATTTTTTTGCTTTATTTTAAGTTGTTTGCCAGCAGCAATTCTAATCAACTTTACAGATTTCGGTTGGACAATCTTCACAATCAATTTCCCGTTTTAAATACTCTAAATCATGAATAGTAATTGTTCCTTTATCAATTGACAGGATACCGGCCTTTCGTAAATCGCTCAACAAGCGATTTACTACTTCTCTTGATGTACCACAAAAATTGGCTAACTCTTGATTGGTTAGTGGTAATTCAATTAATATTCCTTTATGGGTTTTAATTCCATAACTATTGGTAATTCGAATAAGTGTGGAATAAAGAGCCCCTTTTTTTCCATGAAGAACCAAATCACGAAACTTAGTTTGAGTTTTTCGATGTTGCTGACTCATCCACTTTATGAATTCAAATGAAAGTGCCAGATTTTGCGAGAGTTTTTCTTCAAGCGTGTCTTTCATAATAACGGCAACTTCACCACTCTCGACAACACGTGCACTTAATAAATATCTTGAAGAAGGGGAAAATAAGTTTAATTCACCAACAAAATCACCACGCGAGCACATTCTTAACGTAAGTTCTCTTCCATCAGGGATGATCTTGCTGATTTGAAGAATGCCACTTTGAACAATATACAATTCATCGGCTACAGATCCTTCTTGAAATAAAAAGGTACCTTTTTCAATTTTTTTTATATGGTGAACGGTATCAAAAAGATGGGACAGTGTTACCGGCATTTCTTTTACTGACTGCATACTCATAACCACCTTTAAAGGTACGAATTCAATGCTCATTTGATTTTAAAAAATGACAGTCAAGGTTTAATTTGCTAGATAATACTATAATTATATTGTTAACAAAGAATAATTAGCAACAAATGAGCGATAAGTTCATACAATCGTCAAAGTTTGAAGAATCTTTGCGTATTTCTTAGGAAATAATGTCGACTAATAAGATAATTTGCAAAAAATTCCAATAATGAGCCGCTAACAAAAAGGTAATAATAAAGATGTAGAATAGAAGGAGGGAAAAAAATGGGTCAAAATCATCAGTTTAAATCAGGAAAAAAAGCACCTAATAATGGTGTGTATGTTGAAATCGGTGACACGGAAAGCCCTGTTAATAATCCCAAAAAAATAAAGCTAAAAGCAGGGGATACATTTCCTGAAACATCAAATGATGAACGTGTTTGGACATATCAGCGGAAACCATAAATAAATAAGGAAAAGTCATCCATGGGGTGGCTTTTTCTTTTGCCTGCGGCCTTGGCGTTTGTGGGCAATTTTTGCTGTTTTTCTTCTTTGCAAAAATTTACTTTTTATATATGAAGTTTTATAATAAAAGGAAAGGTCAAAATTGGTCAAAAAGGGTGTGATAAAAAATGGACATGAATCGAATGACAGAAAGGTTACAAAAGGGGCTAATGGATGCTCAGTCGCTAGCTGTCAAAAAAAATCATCAAGAGATTGATGAACCCCATTTGTTTTTATGTTTAATGGATCAAGAAGATAGTCTCATTTCTTCTATATTAGAAAAGTCAGGTATCCCTCCCGAAAAAATTAGAAAGAACCTTACTGCTGCTCTTGCTAAAAAAACAGAGGTTACGGGAAGTGGGGTTGAACAGGGAAAACTTTATATCACAGCCAAGCTGCAAAAACTTTTTGTCAGTGCCGAGGAGTTTGCCAAAAAGTTTTCTGATGAGTATTTATCGGTTGAACATATTCTGTTAGCTGCAGTCTACGCGAAGGATTCAGAAATGCGAAGGCTTTTACAAAACGTTGGAATTCAACCAGACAAAGTTTTGCAAGCAATTAAAGAAATTAGGGGGAACCAAAGAGTGACATCACAAAATCCAGAAGCAGGATACGAAGCACTAAAAAAATATGGACGGGATCTTGTTGCTGAGGTTAAAGAAGGAAAAATGGATCCAGTTATTGGCCGTGATTCTGAAATCCGCAATGTAATTCGGATATTATCAAGGAAAACAAAGAATAATCCTGTTTTAATCGGTGAACCTGGTGTAGGGAAAACTGCTATTGTGGAAGGGTTGGCACAAAGGATAGTTAGGAAAGATGTACCGGAAGGACTCAAGGATAAAACAATTTTCTCATTGGATATGAGTGCGTTAATTGCTGGAGCCAAATTTAGAGGTGAGTTTGAAGAAAGATTGAAAGCAGTCCTAAATGAAATCAAAAAAAGTGAAGGACGAATTTTGTTATTTATTGATGAAATTCACACGATCGTAGGAGCCGGTAAGACGGAAGGCGCCATGGATGCAGGCAATATGTTAAAACCAATGCTTGCCCGTGGTGAACTTCATTGTATTGGAGCAACTACTCTAGATGAGCACCGAAAATATATCGAAAAGGATCCAGCACTTGAACGTAGATTTCAGCAGGTACTGGTTCAAGAACCAAACGTTGAAGATACCATTTCAATCTTAAGAGGGTTAAAAGAACGATATGAAGTGCATCACGGTGTTAAAATTCATGACCATGCCTTGGTTGCTGCAGCCACATTATCTGATCGTTATATCACCGATCGTTTTTTGCCTGATAAAGCAATTGATCTAGTCGATGAGGCTTGTGCTTTAATACGTACTGAAATAGATTCAATGCCTACCGAATTAGATGAAGTAACACGCAGGGTTATGCAATTGGAAATTGAAGAAGCTGCCTTAAGTAAAGAGGTTGATGACGGGAGCAAGTTGAGGCTGGAGGCACTCCTAAAAGAACTAGCTGATTTAAAAGAAACAGCCAATGAAATGAAGGCAAAATGGCTTCAAGAGAAACAAAGTATACAGAAATTGCAGGAGAAAAGAGAACAACTGGAAAAGCTTCGCAGGGAGCTTCAACAAGCTGAAGATAAATACGATTTAAACCGAGCGGCAGAGCTTCGCCACGGTCAAATTCCGTTAGCAGAAAAAGAGCTAAAGGAACTCGAAACGGCAACTGCTAAGGACGAACGTTTGCTTCGTGAAGAAGTTACTGGAGAAGAAATCTCCAATATCGTATCAAGATGGACAGGAATACCTCTTTCTAAGCTAGTAGAAGGGGAGAGAGAAAAGCTGTTAAAATTGGAATCAATCTTGCACGAAAGAGTCATCGGCCAGAATGAGGCAGTAAATTTAGTGGCAGATGCAGTACTCAGGGCGCGTGCTGGAATTAAGGATCCTAATCGACCAATTGGATCGTTTTTATTTTTAGGTCCGACAGGTGTTGGGAAAACGGAGCTTGCGAAAGCATTGGCCGAGTCTTTATTCGACAGTGAGGAACATATTATACGTATCGATATGTCTGAATATATGGAGAAGCATGCTGTGTCCCGCCTAATTGGAGCCCCTCCAGGCTATATTGGCTATGAAGAAGGCGGACAGTTGACGGAAGCTGTAAGGAGAAGACCATATTCTGTTGTTTTAATGGATGAAATTGAAAAAGCTCATCCTGAGGTATTTAACATTCTCTTACAAGCGCTTGATGACGGAAGAATTACTGACTCAAAAGGGCGTGTCGTTGACTTTAAAAATACAGTTACTATTATGACTTCTAATATTGGCTCACATTTTTTACTAGAACGAAGTGAAACCGAGGTTGAAATCTCTGAAGCGGTAAGGGAGAAAGTGATGAGTCAATTACGGGGACATTTCCGTCCTGAGTTTTTAAATCGAATCGATGAAACAATCCTCTTTAAGCCGCTATCATTGGACGAAATTAAGATTATCGTTGCCAAAATGATGAGAGAACTTCAAAATCGGTTAAAGCATCAACAAATTGATATAATCATTAATGAGGAAGCAAAAGAATTCATTGCCGTAAATGGATTTGATCCAATTTATGGGGCAAGGCCTTTAAAACGATTTATTCAAAGAAACATTGAAACCAAGCTAGCCCGTGAAATAATCGCTGGCAAGTTACATGATCAGTCAAGAGTGGAAATAAATATTAACGACGGTGAGATTACTTTATCGGTTTATTAAATACCTATAGAAAAAGGTCATCCATTTGATAGGATGACCTTTTTCTTAATGTTTTGTTGCGGGCTCGTTAGGAATTATTGCAGCAGCAATGTAAATCAAGATCGTTACCCCAACTGAAGCAATAGCAGCAGGCATAAATTCATATTTAGCACCTGCAGTCATTGAACTCACTACATATGTAAGCATTTGCACTAAAAGAAATGACCAGAAAAAGGTCCAAAAAAATCGCACTATTTTTCACCTCTAACCTATTTTACATCTTCATTTATATTATCATATGATTCTGAAATGATAAAGTGAAACTTCCGCCAGTGGTAAGTAATACCACTCAGGCTATTCCGAGCATTTTCCGTTTTTAAAAGGTGATTACTAATTTTCCAGCTGAGCTTAATAAAAATAGGCTAACCCCCCTTTCATCTTTAATGAGGCGGCATACAATACAGTGAGGAAATATGTAAAAGGAGATTTATCTATGGAGAATCGTAATTTTCAGATGGATACCCAATGGAATATTATTCACTACCCTGAAAAGCCTACCGGATTTGGGATCTTAATAATTGGAGATGAAAGACATTTTGTCGATGAAAGTAAATGCTTTTGGACACAAAATGAAGGAAGGTTAGCTATTGTTAACCAGCTTAAAGAAAAAGGGTACACCATTTTTTCCTCAAATCTATATGGGCGAAACTGGGGAAGCAATAATGCAGTTGAGCTTGCCGAGAGGTTATACCAGCATGTCATAAGAAGTGAAATATTAAATAACAAAATCCATATCTTAGCCGAAGGTATGGGGGCGCTGGTTGCCATAAGTTTAATGGAGAAAATGAAAGGGCGGATACGGTCAATTATTCTGCTCAACCCCATTATTTCCTTGAAAAACCATCTTGAACAAGAAAAGGAACATAAATTCTTTTATAAAAAGTTAATGAGGGAATTAGTAGCAGCACATCAAATGGACCAACATGTACTCGAAAACCATATTTTCAGTATGGATGATAAAATAAATCTTCAATTTGGATGTCCAGTTAAAATTATTCATGTCCTTTCAGGGGGGAAATCGTATAACCAATCTAAAGTGTATCACCAAATAATTAGTGACCCAGAAATAAACCCTACTTTCATTCTACCTGAAAAAAAACAACAGCTTGGCAATATGATGTTAAAGTTTTTCAACAACCATGAAACGATCCTATAGGCTGGTCCTCCCCAAAAAGAAATAATTCCTTAGCGATATGCATAGGATTCATTAAGGTAAGTATGGGGAGGAATATTTTATGGACAAGGCAATTATATTTGGGATGTTTGACTTTGTTGGTTTTCACGTTGGCAAAAACCTGCTCAATAAAGGAATAGAGGTCAATGGCGTTCATATAGATGAGGTTGATAATATAGATTTTCTTGATGAAAAAAGACTTGAAGTCGGTAGAAATGCAAACTTTCTGGAAAAATCGTTATTCGAGTTGGAGAATAGTCCTAGAGAAGACATGAGTAATACAAGGATTATATTTTCTATATATGACTTATTTATGCTTAAAAAGGAACAAATTTTACAAAATGAAGAGGTAACAAAGCCGATAATTCAGTATATAGAGGACAATAACAAAAATGCGAATATCGTTTTTATTCTTCCGATTCAAATGCTTACCAGTACATTTAGGGGAAAAGAAATTGAGGGATTCCTAAGTAGGATAAACGGATTAGTAAAGAATACACAGATATTGTATTTACCTGCTATTTATGGTCCATGGCAGCCGTTAACTTTTTTGTTTCAACAAGCTATTGTTTCCAAATTTAAAAAGACAGATATAACTCATGAAGAACGGGAATGGATAAACGATGTCATATTTGTTGATGATGCCATTGAATCAATCTTAGAAATCATAGAGAAAGGAAAACCTGGGAGTTATTTGATTGAAAGTGGAAGTGATGACCAATGGTTCAGGTGTGCTTCTTACCTAAAAATCGATGAAAATCAGTCTCGGTTAAGTAACTTATCATCAATACAAGGTGATCTTCCAGTATTAAAAGTAACAGTAAGAAAGGTAACCCCAATTTCAGCTTCTATCCTGGCACAAATGGAACATGTGCAGCGATTGTATGAAAATCGTTTATAAGGCAATTGGCATACTGTTTGAAAGAATCATGAAATATATGACCATATAAAATAAAGATCCAGATGTGTTGTGGTTTTAAAATTGTCTTTTCATTTATTTGTTGAAAGGTTAGAATAAAATTGGAAAAAGCAGTCATAGAATTATTTTCCTTTGTTCTATAAATTAATAATGTAAAGGAAACGTGTTATAGAAATGGCAACAGTACGAAGGAGATGCATGAAATGATAAACCGTTTCGGAATCATACTTTTATGCCTTTTTTTGCTTGGGGCCTGCGGAGAGACAAAATCTACAGGTAAAATAAAAAAGGTTGGATTGTTAGTACCTGAAACGGTCAATGACCAAGTATGGGGGACGAAGGGCTTTAAAGGTTTGTTAAAAATACAGTCAAAATTTGATGTGGATGTGTTTTATAAAGAAGGAATTAATTCAGAAGCAGTTGTCGAACGTGCAGTAGAAGAGTTTGACCAAAAAGGGGTAAATCTAATATTCGGCCATGGGTCTGAATATGCTGAATACTTTAATAATCTTTCTAAAGATTATCCTGATATCCATTTTATTAGTTTTAATGGTGATGCTAAAAACAAAAACACAACTAGTCTGAATTTTAAAGCACACGCGATGGGTTTTTTTGGAGGAATGGTTGCTGCACATATGTCAAAAGCACAAAATGTCGGTGTTATAGCCGCTTATGAATGGCAGCCAGAGATTGAGGGCTTCTATCAGGGGACTATGGCTGAAAATAAAAACACGAAAGTTAGTATAGAATATGTTGGAAATTGGGATGATGAAATAAAAGCAGTTCAATTAGCAAATGACATGATGGAAAAGGGAATTGATGTGATTTATCCTGCAGGTGACGGGTTTAATGTGCCAGTAATAGAAACAGTAAAGGAACACGGCATGTATGCAATCGGTTACGTTTCGGACCAATCTGATTTAGGTGAATCTACGGTATTAACAAGTACCATACAGCAGGTAGATATTTTATATGAAAAGGTTGCAGATCTATACAATAAAGGGGAACTAAAAACAGGTAACCTTTCCTATGATTTTCAAGACAATGTTATTTCACTTGGTAAATTTAGTCCTCATGTAAACAAAGAATTCATTCTGGAGATAAACAATCAAATTGAAGATTATAAAAAAACAGGAAACTTGCCAAAATGAAAAATTGAAGGAGTACATATGAACAGTCAAGATAAAACATTTCAATTTATGCAGATCGCGATGAAATACTTACCAGAAGCAAAGGAACAATTGGACACGGCTGGTGTGGAATTATCAATGGAATTAATCGAGCCATTCATGAATCTTTTTACAAAGGTCATGCAAGAAGCATATGAACTCGGTCTAGCTGAAGGTCGAAAAGAAATATAATGAGAAAGTAAGCTCTCGTAATAGGGAGCTTATTTATTTGTTTGGCAATGTTAAGGATTATTGTTGATTTTATAGCCAAGTTGATTGGAGCGATGCGCCTGGAGCGGAAATCATCTGCCAAGTTTAATTGAGTCATTTTTTTATTGGAATATACTTAAGCGAAGAGAGAAATAAGAAGAAACAGTTGCTTAAAATAGGTTTTATTTGATAAAATTAGTACCAAGTCATAATAATTGATATTAACTTTAGGATATAGAGAATCTTGCGAAAAAAAAGGAGTTGGAACTTGTGAAAGCAGGTATTGTAGGGATTGGCAGGTATTTACCAGAGAAAATTGTCACCAATAAGGATTTAGAAAAAATAATGGATACCTCTGATGAATGGATTCGTACAATGACAGGTATCGAAGAAAGAAGAATTGCTGCCGATGATGTTAATACATCTGATATGGCATTTGAAGCAGCAAAACAGGCCATTCAAGATGCCGGAATTACCGCTGAAGAGATTGATTTAATCTTGGTAGCTACAGTTACACCTGATACTCCTTTTCCATCGGTTGCCTGCAGAATTCAAGAAAGGCTGGGGGCAAAAAAGGCGGCAGCGATGGATGTCAGTGCAGCATGTGCTGGCTTTATGTACGGAATTGTGACAGCGAAACAATTCATTGAAACCGAAGTTTATAAATATGTCCTAGTCGTTGGCGTGGAAAAGCTTTCGAAAGTTACCGACTGGAGTGACCGCAATACTGCAGTATTGTTTGGGGACGGCGCTGGTGCCACCATTATTGGACCTGTTTCAGAAAATCGCGGAATCCTTTCCTTTGAGCTTGGAGCAGATGGTACTGGATCAAAACACCTATACCAGGATGAATATATTATTATGAATGGTAGAGAAGTGTTCAAATTTGCTGTAAGGCAAATGGGGGAAAGCTGTATCAATGTTCTCGAAAAAGCAGGTTTAACAAAGGATGATGTTGATTTCCTTATTCCTCATCAGGCCAATATTCGTATTATGGAAGCATCTAGACAAAGATTAGAGCTGCCAGTCGAAAAAATGTCCAAAACGATTAATAAATATGGTAATACTTCTGCTGCATCGATTCCAATTTCGATTGTGGAAGATGTAGAAGAGGGAAGAATTAAAGATGATGACCTCATTGTCATGGTTGGCTTCGGCGGAGGCTTAACTTGGGGAGCAATTGCAATTAGATGGGGAAAATAAAGAGATATTTTTTGATAAATAACCATACGAAACAAGATACGAAATGAAGGAGATAGATAATATGGAAAAGCGCAGGGTCGTTGTAACAGGCGTAGGTGCAGTAACGCCACTTGGAAATGATGCTGAAACAACATGGAAGCACATATTAGAAGGTAAATCAGGGATTGGGCCATTGACAAGAGTTAATGCAGATGAATATCCTGCAAAAGTTGCCGCAGAATCTACTGATTTTAACCCAGAAGCCTTTATGGATAGAAAAGATGCACGCAAAATGGACCGTTTTACACAATTTGCAGTTGCATCGGCATTAATGGCAGTAAAAGATGCTAATTTAACTATTAATGAAGATAACTCCCATCGTGTTGGAGTATGGATTGGTTCTGGCATCGGCGGAATGGAAACATTTGAACAGCAATACGAAATATTTCAGAAGAGAGGCTACAAGCGTGTAAGCCCATTCTTTGTACCAATGTTGATTCCTGATATGGCAACAGGACAGGTTTCAATTATACTTGGGGCAAGAGGCTTCAATTCTTGTACAGTAACTGCCTGTGCAACAGGAACTAATTCCATAGGTGATGCCTTTAAAGTAATTCAACGCGGCGATGCAGATGCAATGGTGACCGGCGGAGCGGAAGCACCAATTACAAAAATGTCTGTCGCAGGCTTCTGCGCGAATACGGCTCTTTCAACAAATCCAGACCCGAAGACAGCTAGCAGACCATTCGATAAAAACCGCGATGGCTTTGTTATTGGTGAAGGTGCCGGGATCATTGTTCTGGAGGAACTTGATCATGCCTTAGCACGTGGTGCTAAAATCTATGCCGAAATTATTGGTTATGGGGCAACTGGTGATGCCTATCATATAACTGCACCAGCACCTGGTGGTGAAGGTGGTGCCCGTGCAATGAAAATGGCTATTAATGATGGCGGATTAAATCCTGAGGAAATTGATTATGTAAATGCCCACGGGACTAGTACTGAATATAATGACAAGTTTGAAACCCTTGCGGTGAAGGAAGTATTTGGCGAACATGCATATAAATTAGCAATCAGTTCAACTAAATCTATGACAGGACACCTTCTAGGTGCAGCAGGTGGTGTAGAAGCGATTTTCACTGTTTTAGCAATAAGAGACAGCATCCTTCCTCCAACTATGAATTATGAAACACCAGACCCTGAATGTGACTTAGATTATGTAGTCAATAAAGCACGTTCGAAAGAAATTAAGGCAGCCATGAGTAATTCGCTAGGCTTTGGCGGCCACAACGCAACGATTGTTTTCAAAAAATATGAATAAGTAAAAAATTCGACCGGAGATGATTTCTGGTCGAATTTTTTTTGAAAAATAATACCTCAGAAATACATGAACCACTTTTGTTACGTTTAATAAACTGATCAGAGGGTGAGTGAAGTAAAATGGGGTGAAGTAATGGGAATCATTCGAACAGAGCAATGGTTAGAGGAGGAGATTGACCGACCCGTTAAGATTTGTGAAAGATTAGAGCCATATTTTAAAAAACAAACCGCAAAGGAAATTTATAATCAATTGATGGATTTTGGGATGTATCGGCCGTCTAGGGCCGCAAGGAACAATCTTGTTCGGATGAAGGAACAAAAAGCATGGGATAAAGTAGAGCGTCTATTTAATAATTATAAACATAAATGGAATGGCCCTGACATACCAATTTTTCTCTTTCCAGTAGCACAGTCAGGAGGTTTTTTTATCAGAGAAGTTAAAAGCAAGGCTGGTGTTTCTTTCCCAGATAAAATGTTTCTTTTTCTCTCTACCTATGATGACCCAAATGAAGTAGAGGCACTTTTGATTCATGAATACCACCACGTCTGTCGGCTTAGGATGTTAGATAAAAGGCTGGAAGACTATACTTTGCTTGATTCCATTATCATAGAAGGACTGGCAGAATATGCAGTTTTAAAAAATTGTGGACGGGAATATTTAGCTCCATGGTGCCGTATGTATAAAGAAAAGGAGTTATTAAATTTTTGGGAGAAATATTTGAAAGAACAGCTAAACACAAAAAAACATGAAAAGAAGCACGATGAATTACTTTTTGGGGTAGGAAGACTGCCAAATCTATTAGGTTATGCTGCAGGATATCATTTGATTGAACATTTTTACAAAAACAATAATTATTCTACAAAACTATCTTTTACAAATTCTGCAATAAAATATCTTGAATACTATAATAAAACCTTCGAAAAAAGCCAGTAAAATAAGGCTTTTTTTAATGATGAAATAACATATATTAGGAATTGTGCAAAAAAATCTTGCAATTGTAACAATTCTGTAATAGAATTTTATTGAATATATAGAATAAACTGAATAATTCAAAAAAGTTGGAAGGTGTACTATGAGCGCAAAAAAATCGCTGCACAAAGAGGCACCATTGCTTGAATTGAAAAATTTACAGACCGCTTTTGATATTGACGGAACTGATTATAATGCAGTAGATCATGTTTCGTTCAATGTAATGCCAGGGAAAATTATCGGTATTGTTGGAGAATCTGGTTGTGGTAAGTCTGTTTTGAGCCTTTCGATTATGAAGTTACTCCCGAAAGGAAGTGGAAAAATAAAATCAGGTGAAGTCATTTTTGATGGAGTAAATCTTGAGAAAATGTCCGAATCACAAATCAATAAAATTCGTGGGAAAGACGTCTCCATGATTTTCCAAGAACCAATGACCTCATTAAATCCAGTCTTTACAATAGGATATCAACTCCAAGAAGTCCTTTTCAACCATACAAAGATAACTAAAAAAGAGGCTCGGTTAAAATCGATCGCCTTATTGAAAAGTGTTGGAATCTCTCGACCAGAAAAACTCGTTGATGAGTATCCGCACCAATTATCAGGCGGGATGAGACAACGCGTCATGATCGCCATTGCCATTGCATGTCAGCCTAGATTATTAATTGCTGACGAACCAACCACTGCCCTCGATGTTACCGTTCAAGCTCAAATTCTCGAACTTTTAAAAGATATACAAGCCGTAAATGATATGTCTGTTATTTTGATTACACATGATTTGGGTGTAATTGCGGAAATGTGTGACGAAGTAATGGTGATGTATGCTGGAAGGATTGTAGAACGTACCGATGTGGATACACTTTTCCATAATCCTAAACATCCATATACAAGTTTGCTCTTAGGGGCAATCCCGAAAATGGATGGACAAGAAGAACGGTTAAGTTCGATTAAAGGTATCGTCCCATCGCTTATAAATATGCCGAAAACTGGCTGCCGTTTTGCCCATCGATGTCCAAACGCCATGCCTGAATGCACTACAATTACCCCTTTGCTTGAAGATGTTGAACAAGGCCATGAGGTTGCCTGTTTGCTCTTTGAAACTAGCAAGCCAAGAGAAGGGGTGAAAAAATGAGTACCATTTATATACATAAAAAGGCAGCCCATTCTTCCTCTCAATCTGAAAATCTATTAGAGATTAAAAATCTTAAAACCTATTACCCAGTCAAAGGTGGGTTCTTTAAGCGCACTATTGGAAATGTAAAAGCGGTAGATAATATCTCTTTTGAGATTAAAAAAGGAGAAACTCTTGGACTAGTAGGTGAATCCGGATGTGGCAAATCTACGGCAGGGAGAACCATTCTTCGTTTACTTAAACCAACGGGGGGGCAAATTCTCTTTAATGGAAAAGACATTACCAAAGTAACTGGTAAATCACTTCGAGAGATTCGCAAAGATATGCAGATGGTCTTTCAGGATCCCTATGCTTCCTTGAATCCCATGCAAATGGTTGGAGATATAATTGCAGAGCCTATTTATAATTTTTCAATAAAAGATAAGGCAGAGTTAAAACGGGAAGTCATGGATTTGTTAGATAAAGTAGGCTTGCCGCCTGATGCCTATTACAAGTATGCCCATGAATTTTCTGGGGGACAGCGCCAAAGAATTGGAATAGCTAGAGCTCTAGCATTAAAACCCAAATTAATTATTGCCGATGAACCGGTTTCAGCACTAGACGTATCCGTCCAATCGCAGGTATTAAACCTGTTAAAGGACTTACAGGAAGAATTTGATCTTACTTTTCTTTTCATTGCGCATGACTTAAGTGTTGTTAAACACATGAGTGACCGAATAGGTGTTATGTACCTAGGGAATATGGTTGAGGTTTCCGATAAAGACAGCCTTTACGCTGAACCTCTCCATCCATATACACAGGCATTAATTTCAGCTATTCCAACTCCGGATCCCAGGGTGAAAAAGGAGCGGGTCATATTAAAGGGTGATGTGCCAAGCCCTATCAATCCTCCATCTGGTTGCACATTCCATCCGCGCTGCCCAATGGCAATGGAGGAATGTTCTAAAAGTAAGCCCGTATTAAAGGAGGTGAAGCCCTCTCATCGAGTAGCTTGCCACCTTTACTAGAAAAGTGAAAGTGCCTAAGGGCTGGAATTAGTCAGTAGCTAAGGGAAAAATATAATAGGGGGGAAACAAATGAAGAAGAGAAGTATGCTTATGTTTGCAGCATTAATGCTGGTTCTTTCCGCATTTTTAGCAGCTTGCAGCGGCGGTGAAAAAGCGGGTACTAAGAAAAATGAAAACGAAGGTAAAAGCGGCGAAACAGCCGGAAAACCACAGGATGGCGGCACACTAGTCTATGCACTGGATTCAGCACCTGAAGGTAAATTTAACTACTCTTTTTATGGTACACAAACTGATGCATATGTAATTGATTTCTTTGATGAAAACTTAATTGATTATGATGAGAACCTAAAGGCACAACCACATATCGCATCATGGAAAACAGCAGACAATAAAGTCTTTGACTTCGAAATCAAACAAGGTGTTAAATGGCACAACGGGGACGAATTATCAGTTAAGGACTGGGAATTCGCTTTGAAAGTTGTTGCTGACAAGGATTATGAAGGTCCGCGCTTTGATAACGTAAGAAACATTGTGGGTGCACAAGATTATCATGATGGTAAAGCAAAGGAGATTGCTGGTATTAAAGTAGTCGATGATTACCACATTCAAATTACTTTCGATAAGGCCCGAGTAAACAACCTGGATAATCTTTGGACATACCCTATGAACCGTACAGCATTTAAAGGAATTGCTGTAAAAGATATGATGGGGTCTGAACAGGTTCGTACAAAGCCAGTTGGTTTAGGACCATTTAAAGTTTCTAAAATTATCCCTGGTGAATCAGTTGAAATGGAGCGCTTTGATGATTACTTCGGCGGTAAACCGCATATCGAAAAAGTCGTTGTTAAAGTGATCGACCCATCTCTTTCTGTAGGAGAACTTAAAAACGGAACGCTTGATATGACTTCTTTCCATCCTAGTATTATTGATCAAGTTAAAGCGCTTGATAATGTAAACGCAGTAACATATCCCGGCGTAAGCTATTACTATGTTGGTTTCAGATTAGGTACTTGGGATGGCGGGAAAAACGTCATGAGCGAACCAAAATACCAAGAGAAAAAGCTTCGTGAAGCAATGTATTATGCAATCAATCGTGAGGAATGGGTTAAGGCGTTCTTCTTTGGTGTAGGTAAGCCTGTAAACCGTCCAATCCCGACAAACCATTGGATTGCAGCACCTAATGAAGATTTAGAGCAATACAAATATGATCCGGAAAAAGCTAAATCACTATTAGATGAAGCAGGCTACAAAGACGTTGATGGCGATGGATTCCGTGAAGATCCAAACGGTAAGAAATTCGTTGTAAACTTCAGCCACTATGCAACGGATAACCCAACTTTTGAATCTCGTGCCAAAGCAATGACTCAATATTGGGAAGCTGTTGGATTGAAAACTAAATTAACGATGACTGACGTAAATCTTTACTATGAAATGCTTGAAAAAGCGGACAAATCAATGGAAGTATTCTTCGGAGGCTGGTCAACTGGTGCAGATCCAGATCCAACTCCACTTTGGGGCTCAAAAGCACTTTGGAACTATCCACGCTGGGTAAATGCGGACAGTGATAAATTGTTGGATCAAGCACTTGATATCAGTGTTGTTGGAACAGATAACGAAAAACGTAAGGATCTTTATGTACAATGGCAAAAACTATTCATGCAAGATCTTCCGGCATTACCAATTGCTGAACTAGAAGAAACAATGGCTGTTAGCAAGCGAGTTCAGGAAGTTAAATTTGACGTTTCTGGTATGAACCGTCCAAATGAATGGTGGATAAAACAATAGTACAGTTTTCTAAAAATTAATACAATTTGTTTTAAAGGCTAACTAATACTGACAACTCAATTTTGAACTTCAAATGGGAGAAGGCTTTGCTTCTCCCATTTGAACAAAATAGGCGAGATATACAGCTTGTGGTTACCAAAGCTTATAGACAAGGAGAATGCACATGTTGAAATATGCATTTCGTAGAATATTGGGAATGATTCCAATGTTACTCCTTACTTCCATAGTAGTGTTTTCCTTGGCAAAATTAATGCCGGGGGATTCTCTAAGTGGAGAGATTGATCCAAGAAATACAAATCCAGAATACATCGCAGAAATGCGTGAGAAATTGGGTTACAATGATCCGATGCCTCAGCAGTATTTCCGTTGGATTAGTGGTTTCGTGGAGGGGGATTTTGGGAAATCAACGCGATTCAAAATTGCTGTATCTGAAGTTATTGGAGAACGTCTCCCTAACACCATACTATTAGGCCTTTCAGCTATCTTAATAACCTACGTCCTTGCATTTTTTATGGGTTCATATGCAGGTCGAAAGCCGTATACCTTAATGGATAACCTGATAGGAGGATTAAACTACATAGGTTTGGCAATTCCATCCTTTATTGCAGGAGTATTCGCCATCTTTTTCTTTTCATTTAAGTTAGGCTGGTTTCCATCTAATGGCTCAGTGGACATTGGCGTTACAGATGGAACATTAGAATGGTGGCTAAGCCGTTTTCATCATGTTTTTTTACCTGCTATCGTACTTGGATTATTAAGTACAGCAAGTTATACACAATTTTTACGTAACGATATAATTGAAAATAGCCGTAAAGATTATGTTCGTACTGCTCGTGCAAAAGGGACTCCGGAAAGTAAGATCTACAATGTTCATATTTTAAGAAACTCAATTATCCCACTTATAACCTTTTTAGGCTTTGATATTGTCGCCATTATTAGTGGTGCTATTATCACCGAGACGATTTTTACATATCCAGGTCTTGGACAATTATTCCTACAGTCTGTCGGGACAAGAGATTATCCAGTGTTAATGACATTGACAATGTTTTTCTCTTTCTTAACACTTATCGGCAACTTAGTAGCAGATGTATTATATGGTGTTGTAGATCCGAGAATTAGGCTAGATTAGGGGGAGAAAAAATGAAAGTCGTAACACAAAACGAAAAAAATGTTATCGTAACACCCCCGAAAAAAAGTTTATCTCCTTTTGCCATTGCTCGGAAGAAATTTGTAAAAAATAAATTAGCAATGATCAGCTTTCTCTTTTTATTAATTGTTACTTTTGTTTCGATACTAGCTCCTTTTATTACCACTGCAGATATTACGAGAATTAACATTGGTCAAATGTCGTTAGAGCCATCGGGTGATCATTGGCTTGGAACGGATAAAGCCGGTCGAGATGTTTTTACGAGATTACTATATGGCGGACGTATATCGTTGTTAGTTGGAATGAGTTGTACATTATTTGTAATTTTACTTGGAACATTAATCGGCTCTATTTCAGGTTATTTTGGCGGAACAGTAGATAGTATATTAATGAGATTTACTGATTTTATCTTAAACTTTCCATTCCTCGTATTTGTAATAGTCCTCAATGCCATTCTGTTTGGAAAAGTAAATGGGTTATGGGTATTAATTGGCACCATTAGCTTGTTAAGTTGGGGAGGGATTGCCCGGATTGTCCGTAGTAAAATTCTCGCTGAAAAAGAAAATGAATATATTACGGCTGCTATTTCAATTGGTTGTTCACCAGCCAAAGTAATTATGAAACATCTATTACCAAACATTTTATCTACAATTATCGTTCAAGCGACGATTACATTTGCAACGATGATTGTTGCTGAAACAGGATTAAGTTTTCTTGGCTTTGGTGTACCTCAGGAAATTCCAAGTTGGGGAAATATGTTGAATTCGGCAAACGAGCCGGATGTTCTCCAATTTAAGCTTTGGATATGGGTACCGCCGGCATTAATTATAACGATTACTATTTTATCGATAAACTTTATCGGAGAAGGACTAAAGGATGCTTTCAATCCAAAATCAAAAAGATAAAATCTGCCATTAATGTGGTGGATTTTTTTGTTGTTCTTTTCATTCTGGAATAACCAATATCATTTACCCATATACATTAAGATATATAATAGGACAGGTTCTAAAAAAGTAGGTCAATCATTGAAATTGGAGCAAAATATATATAAAGGAATAATTTAACTTAGGTCTGCCCATACTGATTTACAAACAGTTTCTTGAAGTGAGGGGTTGTAAAATGTTGTATCTTCATGATGTATGGGTAAATTGGTTTGAAGGGGAAGAAAACGGTTATAATGTTTGTCACTTTCATGAATGGCGTAAGGATGACGGGGTGGAACTGTTAGATCAGGTACCACTGATAAAAGTTGAGCCTGTTTTGTTTAAGTACATTGAAAACGATTTGTCGGAATTACCTCAACAACTTCTAGATGATATTTATCAGAAAGCCTATTTAAGAAAAAACCATGAAAGAGTTCAACTTGACTATTGCTTCGTGGTAACTGATGGAATTGGGATCTTAGCAATTGATACCATCGGCTATAATATCCCGATTCGAAAAAGTCGGTTAATTCCTAGACAAGAGCAACTGGTGTACGAAATGATTGCTCAACACGAGGCTACTAAATATCATTTTTATGAGCAGGAAAAAATGAAGGACTATCATATTCTCTCACCTGAACCAGAACTAATGAGAGGTTTAACAAGAAAAGAACGTCAATTAAAACAACTGTTATTTATGGCTTTAGATCAATTGCTCTCATCTAGTAATGAAGCAGAAGTTAGATATTGGTATACCGAATGGTGCCCAGAGCATTATTCAACCATTCAAGAATTAAATTTTGAAGCTGCATGGGAACAATTGTTTGAGGAAACAAAGTATGGGTGGTCTAAGCGACACGAGACATTTTGTGAAAATTTAATAAAAGGACAGCCGTTTTTTGAAAAGCTTTGGGAAATGGAGCACGGCCCGAAGGTAAATTAAAAGCCTGACCCAAAAGATATGTATTCCATATCTTTTGTGGGTCAGGCTTTTTTTGTTATCTCCTTTTTCTGCCAAGTCCCATGGCATTTTCCATTTTTTTAAGGGTTTTTGTTGCCACTAGATTTGCCTTTTCTGCACCTGCATCTAGAATCCTGTCGAGTTCTGATGATTCGAGTAAATCATAGTATTTTTCTTGAATAGGCTTAAAGAAATTTACGACGACATCTGCTAAATCGCCTTTAAAATCACCATATCCTTTCCCTTCATACATTCCTTCAATTTCTGAAATTGATTTAGCACCTAGGATAGAATAAATCGATAATAGGTTAGATATACCAGGTTTGTTTAATTTATCGAATTTAACAATTCCTTCTGAATCTGTGACTGCACTCTTAATTTTCTTCTCAATCTGTTTTGGGTCATCCAATGGTGTGATAATTGCCTTTTTATTTGGATCTGATTTGCTCATCTTTTTTGTTGGTTCTTGCAATGACATAATTCTCGCACCAATTTTAGGAATACTAATCTCAGGGATAGTTAATATGTCCCTGTATTTTTTATTAAATCTTTCGGCTAAATCTCGTGTTAATTCCAAATGTTGTTTTTGATCTTCGCCTACAGGTACAAGATTTGTGTTATATAAGAGGATATCCGCAGCCATGAGTGGCGGGTAAGTTAAAAGACTTGCCTGCACAGCCTCTTTACCAGTAGATTTATCCTTAAATTGTGTCATTCTTTCAAGTTCACCAATATAGGCAACACATTGCATAATCCATCCTGCCTGGGCGTGAGCTGGGACTTCAGATTGAATAAATAGAGTAGCTTTTTCTGGATCAATTCCAACTGCTAGATACAATGCCGCTAAACTTCGAATATTTTTACGAAGTGTTATTGGATCCTGTGGAACTGTAACGGCATGCTGGTCTACGATACAAAAGAAACAATTGTATTCGTTTTGCATTTCGACAAACTGTTTTAATGCTCCGATATAGTTACCTAGTGTTATTGTTCCACTCGGCTGAATACCAGAAAAGATCGTTTTCATGATTAATTTCCTCCTAAAAAAATATATAAAAAAAACCATTCATCCCCATAAAACTAATAGGGACGAATGGTTCCGCGGTACCACCCTAAATTACTCAAAAAAGAGTCACTCAATTCCACAATCATCCACAATGACAATCGGGAGTCCTTTTAACGCAAGGAAAACGTCAAATCCTACTTTTAAACCGTTTTAAATGTTCAGACAGAGGCTCCAAAGTCCATTCCGTATTTATTCGTGTTTGTTTACACCAGCCACAAACTCTCTGAAACGAAGGAAAATACGTACTACTCTTTATCATAGCCTTTTAAGCAACTATACAATTGTTCTTATTATAAATGAACTGTATATTTAATTTCAAGTCCGTAAAAAATAATATAGGCAACAGGAGATTAACATCAGTAGACCGTTAGCTAATCCATGAAATAGAAGGGGTGATGGATTGAATGTAATGAGCTCAGATAATGCAGGAATATCTTCGAACTTTCTATTGTTTTGCCCTCTTGAAAAAGCCAAATTAAATGATTTACCAATGACATCGTAAGAGCCAGAATTAATAGTATAAAGAAGTAAGGATGTAAGAAACAGCAGAGAAGAAACATAAAACGATATATCGATATAACTTAATAAAGAAATACCTTCTTTTGAGAAAGAGGAAATTAATAGTATGAGTAACTGTGTAAAAGCTAGTATATAATGTTTTTTCTTAAATCTAAATTTCACAGTATAACCTCCTAAACATTGATTTATTAGGGATACACAGAATATTATACAAAAAAATTATAATAAGTGTAAATTATAACATAGGAAATTGTAATGAATACGTAAAGAATGTTTCAATCCTGTAAATAAAATTGTAAAAAATAATGTACAATTAATTTTAAATATGTATAATAGAGAATGTAGTAATTTTTCAGAATAATAGAAAAGGGAGGTCTATAAGTGAAGAAATCAAAACTTTCACTACTTTTAGTCTTATCATTAGTTCTTAGCATGTTCCTAGCAGCATGTTCAGGCGGTACAGATAAGAATGAAGGCAAAGACAAAAATGAAGGCAATAATGCTGGTAATGAAGAACAACTAGCAGATGAGCAAGTACTTAATGTTCTTGAGTCTGCTGAAATTCCATCTATGGACAGCGTAATGTCTCAAGACGTATTAAGCTTCACAATGTTAAATGCTACAAACGAAGGTTTATATCGTTTAGATGCAGACCAAAAAGTTATCCCTGGAGTTGCTGAAGCTGCACCAACATACAATGATGACAAAACTGTTATTACAATTAAACTAAGGCAAGATACAAAATGGTCAAACGGTGACCCTGTTACTGCTAATGATTTTGTGTTTGCATGGCAACGTGCAATTGATCCGAAAGTTGCAGCTCCATATGGTGCATACTTCATGGAAGGCAAAATCAAAAATGCATCTGAAATTGTTGCAGGTAAAGCTAAACTAGATGATTTAGGTATTAAAGCAATAGATGATTATACTTTGGAAATTACTTTAGTGAGAGCGCTTCCATACATCGAATCTTACCTAACATTCCCATTGTTCTACCCACAAAACAAAAAGTTTGTTGAAGCAGAAGGCGCTAACTATGCGAAAGATGCTACTCACTTACTTTACAATGGTCCATTTAAGATGACTAAGTGGGATGGCCCAACTGGAACTGAATGGGTATTAGAAAAGAATGCTGATTACGTAAATGCTAAAGACGTTACTCTAGAGAAAATTAACTTTAACGTTTCTAAAGATCCACAAGCTTCTGCAAACGCATATACTGCTGGCGAAGCTGATATCACACCAAAGCTTGCACAAGCTGCAATCCTTTCTCAATTTGAAGGACAACCCGATTTATTACGCTACCAAGAGCCATCTATCTGGTGGTTAAAAATGAACGAAAAGAACAAAGCATTGAAGAATGTAAATATCCGTAAAGCTATTGCTTTAACTGTTGACAAAAAAGCTTTAACAGAAGATGTATTAGCAAACGGATCTATCCCTGCTGATTTTCTTGTACCAAAAGGTTTCTCATTCTTAGACGGTAAAGATTTCCGTGATACTGCAGGTACATACCTAAGCACTAATAAAGAAGAAGCTAAAAAGCTTTGGGAACAAGGACTTAAAGAAACAGGCCTTAAAGAAGTATCATTTACTTATGTTGGTCAAGATACAGAAACATCAAAAGTTACTGATGCTTTCGTTAAAGATCAATTAGAAAAAAACCTACCAGGATTAAAAATTACTATTGAAGCTGTACCTTTCAAAATTCGTATCGCACGTGAAGATGCTGAAGATTATGATTTATTAATGGGTGGTTGGGGCCCTGATTACGCTGATCCTATGACATACATGGATTTATGGGTTACTGGTGGCGGACAAAACCACATGAGCTATAGTAATCCTGAATTTGATAAGTTAATTAACTCAGCTAGTGAAGAACTTGTAGCTAAGCCACAAGATCGTTGGAAAGCTCTTCAAGATGCAGAAAAAATCTTGTTGGAAGATGATGCAGCAATTGCACCACTTTACCAACGTTCAGTTAACCTTCTTATTAATCCAAAGGTTAAAGGTTTTGCTCACCATGCATTTGGTCCAGATTATAGTTACCAGTGGATTAAAATCACAAATAAGTAGCTATATTAATCAAATAGAAAGAGAGTATATTGAAGAAATATACTCTCTTTTTACCTGTGTGGGAATTGTCAAAAAACGTCGAATATTTAAATAAAATTAGGGGGTGTAGGCATGGCAAAATATATCTTACAACGAACTGGCTATATGATAATTACACTTTTTATAGTAGCATCACTTACATTTTTCCTCATGAAGCTAATTCCAGGTAGCCCTTTTAATAATTTCGAAAAGCTCTCAGAAGTTCAGCGCGATATTTTGCTGGATAAATACGGTTTAAATGAACCTCTGCCTGTTCAATATTTTAGTTATATGAGGAATTTGGTAAAGGGTGACCTAGGAATCTCCTTTCAATTTGATAATACCCCTGTAACAGAACTTATTGCTAACCGTATTGGTCCTTCTGCACAATTAGGTTTGCAAGCAATGATAGTTGGTGCAATACTTGGCATATTCTTGGGTGTAATTGCTGCCTTAAAGCAAAATACATGGATAGATTATGGGTCTACATTTATTGCTGTAGTGGGTAAATCAGTACCGTCATTTATATTTGCTGGATTGCTTCAGTTTTATATTTCTGTTAAATTGCATTGGCTTCCTGTTATGTTATGGAAAGGACCCGAATATACCATTCTGCCTACCATTGCACTAGCAATGTTTCCAATATCAATTGCGGCACGGTTTATGCGCACTGAAATGATAGAGGTTTTAGGATCTGATTATATTACTTTGGCGAGAGCAAAGGGAGCAAGCCGCTGGCAAATTAGTCTAAAGCATGCACTTAGGAATGCATTAATACCTGTTGTGACTGTTATGGGACCCTTAGCTGTTAGCTTAATGACTGGTTCACTAGTTATTGAACAAATTTTTGGAATTCCAGGATTAGGGGAGCAATTTGTTAAATCAATTAATATGAATGACTACCCTGTCATTATGGGAACTAATATTTTATTTGCTGTATTATTTGTTGTAGTTATCTTAATTGTTGATATTCTATATGGAATCATCGACCCACGTATTCGTATATCGGGGGGGAAAGCTAAATGAGCAACAAAGACATTACAATCTCAAAGGATATGTTTGCTCCTGCCCATATTGACCCATCAAAGAGTGAAAAAATTTCTAAAAAGAGCCTAAACTTTTGGCAGGATTCATGGCTAAGAGTTCGGAAGAATAAAGGTGCGGTTGTTAGCTTAGTGGTCCTAGCTATCATGCTTATTATGGCATTTGTTGGTCCGTTAATTACGCCATATGATTATGATACACAAAATACTAAATATAATAACTTGCCGCCACGTATTCAGGGTTTAGAAAATGTAGAATGGCTTCCGTTTGATGGTACATTAACCAGGAGAGACGGCACAGTATACAACGCATATGAAGTTCGAAAAGTTGATGCCTATTACTGGTTTGGAACTGATAATTTAGGCCGTGATCAATTTGCACGGATTTGGAAAGGTACACAAGTATCGTTATTTATCGCCTTCATGGCTGCATTAGTTGATATGGCTATTGGCGTAATGTATGGAGCTGTTTCTGGTTATTTGGGCGGTCGTATCGACGGTGTGATGCAGCGGATTATTGAAGTTATTGTCGGTATTCCCAACCTGATTGTCGTTGTTTTAATGATATTGGTGTTAAAGCCAGGTATTATTCCAATCATAATAGCTTTAACTATAACCGGCTGGACTAGTATGGCCCGAGTGGTTCGCGCACAAGTGTTGAAATTTAAAGGTCAGGAATTTGTTTTGGCTGCCAAAACACTAGGTGCTTCCAATTCTTCAATTATTTTTAAACATATGATTCCGAACATGTTTGGTGTCATTATCATAAATACGATGTTTTCCATCCCAAATGCTATTTTCTTTGAAGCATTTTTGAGCTTTATTGGGTTGGGATTACAAGAACCGAATGCATCTTTAGGAACATTAGTCAATTCAGGATTTAAATCTATGATTGCATTTCCTTATCAAATGATTATTCCTTCCATTATGATAGCTATTATTATGGTTTGCTTTAACTTAGTGGCGGACGGATTACGAGATGCGTTGGATCCAAAAATGCGTGATTAGAAGGCAGGTGTATGTAAATGGAGAAAGTTTTACAAGTAAAGGATTTAAATATATCGTTTCATACATTTTCTGGAGAAGTACAAGCGATTCGTGGTGTAAGCTTTGATTTATATAATGGTGAAACATTAGCGATCGTTGGTGAATCAGGTTCTGGAAAATCAGTTACAACAAAATCAATCATGCGGTTACTTCCTGAACACAATTCAGAAATTAAAAGTGGTGAAATTCTTTTCGAAGGAAAAGACCTAACAAAACTTAAAGATAAAGAAATGCAAAAAATCCGTGGAAAAGATATTTCAATGATTTTCCAAGACCCGATGACTTCACTAAATCCAACAATGAAAATTGGCAACCAGATTATGGAGCCACTTATTAAACATCAAAATATAAGCAGACACGCTGCAAAGGAAAGAGCAGTTGATTTATTAAAACTAGTTGGTATTCCAAAAGCAGAGATACGTGTAGATCAATACCCGCATCAGTTCTCCGGTGGGATGAGACAAAGGGTTGTTATCGCCATTGCCTTGGCATGTAATCCTAAAATTCTTATTGCTGATGAACCGACAACTGCTTTAGACGTTACAATTCAAGCACAAATTCTTGAATTAATGAAGGATCTACAAAAGAAAATTGATACATCGATAATCTTCATTACCCATGACCTTGGGGTGGTTGCCAATGTAGCGGATCGTGTAGCAGTGATGTATGGTGGGAAAATTGTTGAAATTGGGACAGCCGATGAGATTTTCTATAATCCACAACATCCATACACATGGGGATTAATTAGTTCAATGCCTGACATGGATACACATGACGAGGAGTTATTCTCGATTCCAGGGACACCACCAGATTTATTAGATCCTCCAAAAGGTGATGCGTTTGCACCGCGTAACCCATTTGTTATGAAAATTGATTTAGAGCAAGAGCCGCCTTTCTATAAAGTTTCTGACACACATTATGCAGCTACCTGGCTGTTACATCCTGATGCACCAAAGGTTAACCCACCTGAGGCTGTAAAAAGACGCCAAAATCAATTTGCAGGAAATGCTGGAGTTGCTATTTTAGAGAAAACTGGTCAAGGTCAATTCCCTGGAAAAAAGGAGGGGAAATAAATGGCTCAGAATGAAAAATTACTTGAAATTAAAAATTTAAAGCAATATTTTAATGAAGGTAAAGTGAACGAAGTAAAAGCAGTAGATAATGTCTCTTTTGATATATTTAAAGGTGAAGTAATGGGATTAGTAGGAGAGTCTGGTTGTGGTAAATCAACAACAGGGCGCACAATAATCCGTTTATACGATGCTACTGGCGGCGAAGTTTTATACGATGGAGTTAACGTCCACGGTAAAAAGTCTAAAAAACAATTAAAAGATTTTAATCGGAAAATGCAAATGATATTCCAAGATCCATATGCGTCATTAAATCCGAGATTAAAAATAGCTGATGTTATTGCCGAGGGAATTGATATCCATGGCTTGGCAAATTCAAAAAAAGATCGGATGGAGCAAGTATATGAGCTCTTAGAAACCGTTGGCTTGAATAGAGAGCATGCGAACCGCTATCCTCATGAATTTAGTGGTGGTCAGCGTCAGCGAATTGGTATTGCACGTGCCCTTGCTGTCCAACCCGAATTTATCATTGCTGATGAACCTATTTCAGCGTTGGATGTTTCTATCCAAGCGCAGGTTGTTAACTTGATGAAAAAACTTCAAAAAGAGAAAAACTTAACCTATCTCTTCATTGCCCATGATCTTTCAATGGTAAAATACATTAGTGATCGTATCGGTGTTATGTATTTTGGTAAAATGGTAGAACTTGCACCTGCCGATGAACTTAATAAAAATCCACTTCACCCGTACACACAATCACTTTTATCAGCGATTCCTGCTCCAGACCCAATCAGTGAACGGACACGGAAACGGAAATCATATGATCCAGCTATTCATAACTACGAGCCTAATGAACCAGTTGAATTTAGAGAGGTTACTCCTGGTCACTTTGTTCTATGCTCGGAGAAAGAGTTCAAACAATACAAAGTACAATCTAAATAAAACAAAAAAACGATCTCGCTGTGAGATCGTTTTTTTGTT
>NZ_JAGGQR010000016.1:0-70303 GCF_018613205.1 Bacillus sp. ISL-46 | reverse complement strand
TAACTTTTGGGGGTCACATCACCATTTAGAAGACACCCTCTTTTTGATTTATAACCAGCCGCGCTCGTATTGTTTGGGTCCCTCAATTGGAACCACTAATTCTTTTGCTGCTGTCCGGGCCCAATATGGGTCGCGAAGTAATTCACGAGCTAGGAAGACTAAATCAGCTCTGTCATTTTGTAAAATTTCCTCGGCCTGGATCCCGGAAGTGATTAATCCCACCGCACCTGTGGAGATATTGGCGCCAGTCTT
Source organism: Bacillus sp. ISL-46 (assembly GCF_018613205.1). Taxonomy (NCBI): domain Bacteria; kingdom Bacillati; phylum Bacillota; class Bacilli; order Caryophanales; family Bacillaceae; genus Bacillus; species Bacillus sp. ISL-46. The sequence goes on along the minus strand of NZ_JAGGQR010000016.1, from coordinate 70,051 downwards.
TATGGTCTCTGAGAATTTCACTTGATATCCAGGATAAACGTGAATATGGGCAGGTACAACGGCACCTGAGCTAACATCAATTAAATCAACACCTTGTTCTTTCATCCATTGGGCGAACGTTATGTAATCTTCAGCGGTTAATCCTTCTGCGTGGTAATCATGAGCAGATACTCTCACAAATAACGGGCCTTCCCAATCGGTTTTCACTGCATCAAGCACTTCTCGGAGGATTCGGTAGCGGTTTTCAGCCGAACCGCCGTATTCATCGGTTCTTTTATTGGAAAGTGGTGAAAGGAATTCATTGATAAGATACCCATGAGCACCATGGATTTCAATCACATCGAAACCTGCTTTTGCTGCACGCTCCGCGCCTTTTTTAAATGCTTCTACTGTTTCTTCAATATCCGTTTTGGACATTTCCTTTGGTGTTTTCATGTTTTCATTAAAAGCAAGTGCAGAAGGGGCAAGAATTTCACCTTCTAATACGGCTTTTCTGCCGGCATGAGCGAGTTGAATCCCAGTCTTGGCACCATGCTCCTTCATAAGACCAACAAGCTCAGAAAAGCCCTCTATATGCTCATCGCACCAGATTCCTAAATCTCTAGGGGATATCCTGCCTTGAGGTGTTACTGATGTTGCTTCAACAATAATTAGACCAACCTGACCGACCGCCCTGCTTGTGTAGTGGGTTCGATGCCAGTTTTGAACATGGCCATCTTCATGACTGGAATACATGCACATCGGTGACATCACTATTCGATTTTTAAGTGTAACACCCTTTATTGTATAGGGTGAAAATAGTTTTACTGCCATTTCAGAAGCCTCCTGAATTCAATCTGAATTATCCTTTTCTAGTATAGCAAAAGGATCTTTTTAATGAAAAAATCAAGCTTCTAATCTTTTTCTCGCAGCTCACTTAACCGATAGGTGGTTCCTCTCCAAACAATACCGCCGCGCTTAAAGGTTAAGAGGCTCGCCCGAATAATCGAATAAATAAACAGTAAGGCTGTAATCGGAAAGACCAAAAACATCATAGGGGAGAATAAGGTTAATTTTTTTATGACAACCACATAAAGAATTCCGCAAAGAACAATATTTCCAAAGCTTAATAGGGCAACTGTTGTATTCCCTGAAAAAATCATCACAAAGGGCAGAACGTTGGTGATAAAAACCCCGAGGATCGCAAAGATCACCATGCTGATACGATAGTGCAATCCGGCAAATGTATTTTTCTCTAGTCCAACTAATGCTTCTTTTAAACTTCCATACCATTCCACTTCGATAAGATGAAGTGCAGTCACAATTCTTTGGCGGTAGCCTGCTTTTTTCATTTTCATCCCAAGTTGCAGGTCATCGTCCGGCCGCATTTTTATCTTCTCATGTGTTCCAAACGATTCATAAGATTTTTTTAAAACAAGAATAAACGCACCAATCCCTGTTCCGATTTTTGATTTTGGGTTATTTGCCAACCAAGGACGTTTAAAATAAGAAAAACCAAACAGGAAAAAGGCAACAAATGATTTTAACCAAAATCGGTTAGCACTTAAGTTTGGTGCAGCGGTTAGATGGTCAAGCTTGTGTCTTTCAAAATAGTGGAGCGCTTTTGCGAAGGCTTGCTTTTTAAATTTTACGTCAGCATCGGTAAACAATAGCCATTTCCCTGAAGCTTGAAGTGCGCCCGTGTACAAGGCGTTATTCTTCCCAAGCCAGCCCTCAGGCAATTGATCAACATGGATGACTTTTAGGCGCGGGTCTATTTTTGTTAATTCTTCCATAATGGTTCCAGTCATGTCAGTTGACCGATCATTGACAAGTATCCATTCCACATTTTTGTAGGTTTGCTCCAGCTGACTAAGGATACTTGCTTCGATTTGTTTTTCCTCATTACGGGCTGCAACTACTACAGATAATAGCGGTCCAAGCTCCATGCCTTCTTCTTTTTCCAGCGGATCTATTTTTCGTAAACCAATCAGTCCGTCTAAAAGAAAAATAGTCCAGACTAGCATACCTAAAGAAAATAAGATCGTTAGCATCCACGACACTTCCCTAGCCTTTTTTCACTAGTGTAATGTAAACTAGGCAAAAGTCCAATTTAGGAAGTTTGGTCTGCAGTCTGAAGCCTAGAACTTAATTCTTCCCCCATTTTTTTGGATTGCGCAGTTGCTGCTTTAATACATGAAATAAATGCTTGCTGGACGCCGTGTTCTTCAAGAACTCTAATGCCAGCTTCTGTTGTTCCGCCAGGGCTTGTTACTTCCATACGCAGTTGAGTAGATGATTTGCTTGATTTTTTCACCATCTCTGCTGCCCCAAGTAGTGTTTGAACAATCAGTTCACTGGCCATTTCTTTGTCTAGTCCTACTTCTACTGCACTTTTTTCCATGGCTTCGATAAGATAATAAATATAGGCTGGCCCACTTCCTGATAGCCCCGTAACGGCATCTAACTGCTCTTCTTCTACAAAAGAAGCCAAGCCAACTGTTCCAAACAAGTTCTTGGTTGTTTCTAACTGCTGCTCGGTAACACGTTGATTCACGGCAACAGCGGTGGCAGATTTTCCAACAGCAGCCGAAGTGTTTGGCATCGACCTTACAATCGCAAGTGGTAATTTTGCCAATGTTTCAATTGTCATCATGGAAACACCAGCTAATACTGAGACGACGAGCATTTGTTCCGTTAAGTGTTCACGAATGGATTGGACGGCTGTCGCGACATCCTTTGGTTTCATTGCTAACATTACAATGTCCGCTTGATCAAACAGTTCATTCAAATTATAAGTCGTTCGAATTCCATAACGAGTTTCTAAATTAGTTAATCTTTCTTGATTAGAATTGTTTGTAATCCAGATATTTTTTTTATTAATTAGCCCATTTTCAAGAATTCCTGAAATGAATGCCTCAGCCATCGAACCTGCCCCAATAATTGCTATTTTTTTCATTAATATTCCTCCATTTCGATTATTAAGAAAACAAAAAGACCCCTCATCCGTAAAGGACGAAAGGTCTAGCTTCCGTGGTACCACCTTCATTTTCCCTTGCTTAAATTGCAAGAAGGGTTCACTCGACTCCGATAACGCCGGATATGCGTTAGGTTTTCCTAAGTGCTCCTAAGGTAGGTTCAATGATTAAGAGGGCGGTGAAGTCTTTCAGCCGTCGAACTTCACTCTCTTTCGCCATTTCTCATTTACTGGCCTTATTCATCGCTCTAACGAATCAAATTTTACTAGATTATGCAAGATAAACAACCCATCTGTCAATAGATAAGTTTATTGAATTTTTTATTTTTTCTAAAAAATTATGCAGAAATAATGACAATTGGTTAAAAAGTCGCTACACTTTAGTATATATAATAAATGTCACATAATGTTCATATCTATATCGTTGGGTTCTTTATTCGACAATAATGTTAAGGGGATTTAGTAATGACAAAATGGAAAGACGGAATAGCCAAAATTACGGTGCCGACTCCTTTTGCGGTCGGAGATGTCAATGTCTATTTGATTAAAGGCGAGCGATTAACGCTTGTAGACGCGGGTGTAAAAACGGAACAGTCCTGGATGTCACTTAAGGAGCAAATGGGGGATTTAGGCTTAAGTCCTGCTGATATTGAGCAGGTAATTCTAACACATCATCACCCCGATCATGTTGGGATGCTTGATTTTTTTCCGGATTCGTTAGAAGTATATGGTCATTATTTGAATGAACGATGGATTCACCAATCAGAAGCCTTTTTTCAAGAACAAGAGGAATTCTTCCGTGTGCATTTTCTAGAATTCGGGCTGCCCGAGGAATATTTTTCGTTACTTTCTAAGTTAAGAAAAACATTGAAATATTCATGTAACCGGTCACTAACTGGACATCTTGTTGAGGGAATGAGACCTCCTGGGCTAAGTGAGTGGCAGGTCATTGAAACACCGGGTCATGCCCAAAGTCAAATTGCACTTTTCCGGGAAAAGGATGGAATTTTGATTGGCGGAGATTTAATCTTAGCGCATATTTCACCAAATCCATTGCTCGAGCCGCCAGCCCCTGGTGAAACAGAAAGACCGAAACCGCAGTTGCAACATAATGACTCCATGAAGAAGCTGCTATTGTATCCGATTCAATGTGTCTACACTGGTCACGGCGAGGAAGTCTACCAGTTAGCTGAGTTGATTGAAAAACGATTGACACGCCAACACGAGCGGGCAATGACGGTTCATAGCTGGTTAAAAGAAGAGCAGCTCACCGTTTTTGAAATCTGTAAACGCCTGTTCCCGTCTGTTTATCAGCGCGAACTGATGCTGACCATTTCGGAAACCGTCGCACAACTTGACTATTTATCATCTATCGGGGAGATTATTAGTAAGAATACTAAGCCCGTGTTTTATCAAGCTAAGTAATAAGCATTGGGTCAACTCAGATGAGGTGTAGAAATGGTTAGGGAACATTTAAAAGGTAAAAATATCGTGATTACGGGTGCCTCCGGAGGAATCGGAGCGGAAATCGCCAAGCTATGTGCGGCAAGCGGTGCCAATCTTGTTCTGCTTGCAAGAAGCATTGGTAAACTCGAGCAGCTGCAAACAGAACTACAGCAAAAGTATCAAGTAAAAGTGGATGTTTTCAAGCTGGATGTCTCGGATACAGCTCAGGTTCAGGAGGTTTTTCAACGGATTTTCGATAGAATCGGAGAGATTGATATCCTTGTCAATAATGCCGGCTTTGGAATTTTCCGGGAAGCCCATTTGGCAACAATCGATGAAATCAAGGGAATGTTTGATGTCAATGTCGTCGGGCTTATGGTCTGCACAAGCATGGTGCTGCCGAAAATGCGTGAACGGCGTTTTGGTCATATTATTAATATTGCTTCACAGGCTGGTAAGATTGCCACGCCCAAATCGAGTGTCTATTCTGCTTCAAAGCATGCCGTACTTGGATACACAAACTCACTGCGAATGGAGCTTTCCGATTATAATGTACAAGTGACTTCGGTGAACCCTGGGCCAATCGCTACCAACTTTTTCAATATTGCTGACGAAAAAGGCACCTATGTTAAAAATGTGCAAAGATTTATCCTTCATCCTGAATATGTCGCCCAAAAAGTCGTTGATAGTATGCTGACGAAAACGAGGGAGATTAATTTACCGCGCTGGATGAACATGGGAAGCGTTGTATACGTCCTCTTCCCACGGCTGTTTGAGCGGATTGGCAGACGTGCTTTTAATCAGAAATAGACATAATTTGTTAAGCCTCTGTTTCAGGGGCTTTTTGTTTTGCTGTCAAATTTTATACATGATACTAGCGGTGGGAGCATTCATTTAGTCGATTTGACCAAGGAAGTAACTATACAAGCCCTACCTTACGAAGTAAGCTAAAGGAAGTGTGTTGGGAACATTCTACCTAAAAAGGCTACATGAAAATTTAAGTTAATTGAGGAAGAACTACTTTAGACAGATGGCTCCCTCTTTTCTAAGAAAATCCATTTCCATAATCCATTAATAGGTTTATACTTCTGATAGAATAATAGATTTTAAAAGGGGCAAGCTAAGATTGAAGGTATTCATTACAGGCTACGGTATTAAGGCACCAAAAATTCAATCCGTTTCGGATTTTAAACATGTATTAGAAAGTGGAAAAGTCATTTCAGAAATAGTCGAATTTAAGAATGGCCTGCAATTAGTGTGGGGTAATTGAGGAAGACTTGACTGTTCTTGCACCTAAAGTATTAAAAAGGTATCCAAGAACTGCACAAATGGCGATTGCAGCTGCTTTTGATGCAATCAAAATGGCGGACTTAACAAATACGATCAAGGATAAAAAAGTTGGAGTCATTATTGGTACCTCCGGAGGAAATATTGCTGAAGTGGAAAAGTTTAGTCTAAGACTAAGTCAAACCAATCAAATTTCTCCTTTTGGGATCGGAAATATGAACACAAACAGTCTGTCCACCTCTGTGAGTTCCTTTTTCGAGCTGAATGGTATGTCTCTTACTTTGAGTAATAGCTGCACGGCCAGTACGGATGCGATTAACCTGGGTAAAACGTTAATTGAAGCTGGCCAATTTGACATTTGTATTGTGGGCGGAGTGGAAAGTACGTTAACAGATGTAGTGGTACAGGGCTTTTCTAAACTCCGGCTCACTGCAAAGGATTTAGACCCAGCAGTAGCTGGCGGACCTTTTTCTGATGACAAAGGGTTTGTCTTATCGGAAGGGGCAGGCGTTCTTGTGCTCGAAAGTGAACAATCTGCACAAAGCCGTAATGTGAACATTAAAGGGTGGGTTGAGGGAGCCTTTATGAACCAGAACGGCCTCTCTATCTACCATTCCGACTCGTCTGGAGCCAAAATGCTTGAAGCGATGCAGCATTGTTTAAATGGACAGGTTCCTACCTATGTCAATAGCCAGGCACTCGGAATAAAAGAAAATGACGGGATAGAGGCTTTCGTGCATCAAATGCTGTTTGGCAATTCGGTTCCCATTACTTCAATAAAAGGGATGACCGGACATTTTCTCGGGGCTACCGGAGCAATTCAGGCAATTGCAAGTTTAATCAGTTTAGAACATAATTTTATTCCAGCGGCCATTAAATCCAACCCGGAACATTATCTGGACTTGCCGATTGTAACTGAATTAAAATATAATGATGTGAATAAGGTTGCCATCACCTCCCATGGATACGGCGGCAACAATTCGTGTTTATTATTTTCAAAAATCTAGAAGGGCTGTTTATCCATTGGAATTTATCCTCCTGTTTTCAATATCATTAATCCCGTTTTTCTGCGGCCTCATCATTTTCTGGGGAAACAAAATGGCGATTGCAAGATTGATTTCTATTTTTTTATTTTTATTATCCATTTGGCAGCTAGATATCGCATTTTTATATGCGGAAGATTTTTTATCCATACCGACGATGGAAATTCTCTTCAGGATTTTTCGCTTCGGGCCAATTATGATCATGCCTTTGTTATACTATATTGTATTTTACATTTACAAAACGGGCCTGGCTACTTCAAAGCTCAAGAAGCGTCATAAACTGTTTTATAATAAATGGATATTTTATTTCGTTCTGTTGGTTAGTTCAATTGTTTATTTTGTGAACCTTACTACGGCTGGAGTTGTTGGGTTACACCAGATTCATGAGTATCCTACCTTTCCTGCCCATTATATTCCAATTTATGGCGCGTTGAATATAACATTTTATGTCAATATTATTCTTGTTTTTGTTCATACCTTTTTCCTGCTATTTATTTGTCAAAAAATTTCGGATGGAAAAATAAAGAAGTTCTTCCGCTCGCTTGTTTTTGCCTCATTATTTATTTTTGTGAACGGGATTTTGAGCGGGTTTTTGGTGTTTCCTCTATTCTTCTCAATCTTAAATTCGTTCTTTGCTGCAATCGTTTTATTTACATCGTATTTTACTTTGCAAAATGCAACGATTGAAAAAATCAATCAGGAATTAAAAGAAGAAAGAAGCTTTTTGGAAATTATTTTAAATATTAATCCGAATTATATTTATGTGAAAGACAGCAACGATCATCTCGTGATCGTGAATGAAGCCATCGCCAAGCTTTACAATAGAAGCCCGGACGAGATGTTTGGTGTAAACGAAAATCATTTCAAAAAGGAATTTCTCCTAAAAGAGGATCAGAATTCATCGAAGGAAACAGTCATCAACTGCAATGGGGACCTGCGAACGGTTGAATGGCAATTTTTGCCGATTTATTTCAAAGGTAATCATAACCATACTCTTTGTCTTGGCACTGATATCACGAAAAGAAAAAAAGAGGAAGAAATGCTGGTAAAGTCCGAAAATTTACGAGTACTTGGTGAAATGGCTGCGGGAATTGCCCACGAAATAAGAAATCCACTTACGTCGATTAAAGGTTTCATTAAATTACTCGATCAAAGCGTGTTCGATTCCAAAGAAAAATATTATTTGTCGATTATGACTGATGAAATTGACCGGATCAATGATGTGGTTGGGGAATTGCTATTTATTGCTAAGCCTCAGGCTTCTATTCAAAAAAATAACAAAGTAAATATCGAAAAAGTGATACAGGACGTGAAAATGTTACTGGATACGACAGCGTTGCTTATCCAAGCATCTATCGATATTCAAACGAATGGTTTATTACAAACTTCAGTTATCGAAGAAAAACAGGTAAAACAAGTATTAATTAATATTCTTAAAAATTCGTTAGAAGCTGTGTCAAAGGACGGAAGGATTAGAATTAAATCCGAAAAAATCCCAGGAAACCGAATAAGAATACGAGTGATTGATAACGGTGGCGGCATTCCGAAGTCGATGTTACAGAAATTAGGAGAACCCTTTTATACGACAAAAGAGCGCGGGACAGGTTTAGGCCTCACTGTTTGCTTTAAAATTATCAGAGAAAATCATGGCGATATCCTTATTAGAAGTAAAGAAGGATTCGGATCGATTGTGGATATTATTTTTCCAGAATAGTATTGAGCATATCGGTTTCTCCAACAATTAATCAAGAAAGTTTGGTCCATCACGACCGCACTGTGAATTTTTCACTCGTGCGGTTTTTTGTATCACTCTGCTAAATACTCATATACCGTATCATTCACAATCTCGTATAAATCTGCAGTTGGTTCCTCTGCTTTCGTTTGAAGGATTTGATTGCTTAGCTTCTCCAAATCGTTGTCTCCAATAGGCATTGTCCCCGTCTCATAATACTGTTTAAAACAATTTTTGATCATCTTAGCCACCAATTTTTTATCCATAAACATGCACCTCACTATCCATTATACCATGTTTTCCTCGACTTCCATAAAGGAACGGTGTCAAAAAATTTCCATTGAATACGAACGCATATTCGCTTATGATAATGAATATAATAAAAAAGAACGAATGTTCGATATTCTGATTGTGAGGGAAAGCCATGGTGGATTACAGTGCACTGCCGCAAAATAAAATTTTATGTGTGGACATGAAGAGCTTTTATGCCAGTTGTTCGGCTGTCATGCGGGGCCTTGACCCTATGGAGTGTTATTTAGCGGTTGTCGGTCAAAAAGAGCGGCAGGGAAGTATTGTCCTTGCTGCTTCGCCGCGTATGAAAAAAGAATTTGGCATCAAAACGGGTTCCCGGATGTTTGAGATTCCACAAGACCCCAGGATTGAAATTGTTGAGCCAAAAATGGCAACGTATTTGCGGATTGCCACGGAAATTTCTCGTGTCTTTAACCGCTATGTTCCAAAAGAAGCGATTCATGTCTATAGCGTCGATGAAAGCTTTATTAAAGTGGATGGTGCCATTCATTTGTGGGGGGATGCTTACACGATTGCCAAAAAAATAAAGGATGATATTGAGCGGGAGTTTCAACTGCCGTGTGCCGTTGGAATTGGCCCTAACATGTTACTGGCAAAGCTATGTCTTGATCTTGATGCCAAGAAAAGCGGAGTGGCTGAGTGGACATATGAAGATGTTCAGACAAAGCTTTGGAATGTGTCACCGCTTAGGGAAATGTGGGGGATCGGCAGACGTGTCGAAAAAACATTAAATGGGATGGGGATTTTCACTGTCGGTCAGCTAGCCCGTTATGATTTAGAAAAGCTGGAAAAGAAATTTGGTATCATGGGAAACCAGCTTTATCATCATGCCTGGGGAGTTGACCTTTCTGATTTGGGTGCACCGCTTATCCAAGGACAAATCAGCTTTGGAAAAAGTCAAATTTTGTTAAGGGACTATAAAGAGGAAGCGGAAATTAAGACGGTCATTTTAGAAATGTGTGAGGAAGTAGCAAGGCGGGCAAGGACGCATCGAAAAGCAGGGAGAACGATAAGTCTCGGAGTCGGCTACAGCCAGGATGAATTTGGCGGCGGTTTTCATCGCTCTAGAAGCATCGGCCAGCCAACGAATGTGACGATGGAACTGTACCGTGTGTGTCTGGAATTATTTCATGAGCATTACACTGGAAAGACGGTACGGCAGATCTCGATTGCGATCAGCAATATTGTTGATGACCGAGAGCTGCAGCTTGATCTTTTCGACATGGGTGCCTATAAGAGGCGAGAGCTCGGCTATGTGGTTGATACGGTTCGCAGACGCTTTGGTTCAGGTTCCTTGTTGCGCGCGGTTTCCTATACAGTTGCTGGAACGGCTAAGCATCGGGCTACACTTGTTGGTGGACATAAAAGATAAATGCGGAAGCGCCCGTTTAGCGGCGTTAAAGCTAGACAGTAGTCAAATAATTAAGACTGAATACTGAGAAAGAAGGAGAGGCGGATGATTCGCGACCGTGGAAGGATCAAATGGACGTCGATGATGCTTCCTGAGCATGTGAAATTGCTCAGGGATTGGGTGAAAGAAGATCGGTACGAACAGAAACGAGAAATGGATGAACAGCAACTGGAGCTCATGAACGGGATCTTGTCCGAAGCGATTGAATATGATCAGTACGTGACGATCACCCATTACCGGAATCGGAACTATGAAATCGTGATTGGCAAAATCCATTACTGGGATGAACTGACGCAAAGGCTTCATGTGATAGATCGCTTTGATGAGGTGCACCGGATTCCGATGGATGCCATGGCTGACATCCGGATGACGGAGATCTAAATCTATGAGCAAAGATGAATCAACCTCACGTAACATGTGGTACAATCACCATATGCTAAATGAGAGGGGCAAAAAACTTGGAGATAACTATTACTGCAGAGGCAGCTAACAAAATAAATGAGCGAATTAAAAGTCGAGAAGGCTACTTAAAGCTAAAATACGATACAGACGGCTGTGGCTGCGCCGTAAATGGGGTAGTAGCTTTGTGGTTTATCCCAGAATTAGATTCAGATGATATTGCTATTGAAACAAATGACCGGACGGTTTATGCAGAAAAATCAAAAATGGTCTTTTTCGATGAGCAAATGAAAATTGACTTTTCTAAAGCGTGCAATTGCTTTCAACTAAAGAGTCCGCAGCAAATCCTAAATGGCCGTATGAGCCTTATAATTAAAGAAAAAACAGACTGTCCATGATGGATAGTCTGTTTTTAGCTTGGCAATGGATGATCAACATATTTTTGTAAAAATTCATCAATCACCCGTTCGTAATCAGCCCGGTTTTCATTAAAGGACTGGGCATGGCGGCCGTTAGCCGCTAAAAAGAGCATTTTAGGACCCTTTTTATGCTCAAATAAATCCTTTGTCATGGTAGGAAGGATAAAATCATCCTTTTGGCTGTGAATGAACAAAATCGGATGTTTGATATTTTCAATAACCGAAATCGGGGAAACATTTCGGATCGAATATTTGTCCCGAAGGCGTAAAAGGGCATCCCCAAGCGGTAGCAAAAGACCAGGGATGAGCTTGAAATCCTTTTTAATCAAATAAGCCAACTGCTCCTTAAAATCAGAAAATGGGCAATCGGCAATATAAAAATCTGCCCCATCCTCAAGGAGTCCAGCATATAACAGCATGGTAGCGGCTCCCATCGATTCGCCGTGAATTCCAAGTTCAAGTTGAGGTCCTTTTTCTTTTTTGAGCCAATCGACGACTGTCTTCAAATCAAATTTTTCATAATGACCAAAACTAGTTGTTTTGCCGCCAGATTCCCCGTGACGACGATGGTCATAAATTAACGTATTAAACCCACGCTCTAAGAACATATTTGCATATTTAATGGAATTAATTTTCGTTTCGGTCACACCATGAGAAATAATGATATAACGATTGGTGTGGTGCGGTTCCACGAGCTGGGCTTTAATTGTGTATCCAAAAGGCGAAGAAATATCAACCTCCCGTTTTGGAAGAGAATCAAATTCATCGGGATTATACCGGCCAGCTTCTTTTTCACGCCTTAAAATTAATTCCTCATCCTTCTTTTTCATATACATGAGACGGTTTGTAAAATACAAACCAAGAGATAACCAGAAAAACAACAAAACAAACAAAGTTCGAAATGCCTTCCTCACCATTGGCACCTCCTGTAGGAATTAATATAACATATGTAAAATAAGTACCAAGCGCCCATAAATTACCCGTTTTAATTTTAACACAAAGAAAACCGCTGTACACCAATGAGCGGTTTCCGAGTTTACAGAATGATTTACTGCTCTGCGTTCTGTCTTTTGGTAGGATGGATGGCTTTTTCGATTTCTTCAGCGGCAATCACCCGCTTGCCTCCACCTGCTGTGTCTGCATAGTTTTTTCCCTTTTGGCTGGACCCTTTATCACGTTTTTGGCTCAAAATAATCAGTCTCCCTTCAAGCTAGTCTCAATTAATAAGATGCATTAATGGAAGATTGATTATTCATGAAAAATTTAAATTAGACAGTTTGGCAATCATTTTCCCTCTTTGATAATCATACTTTCATTGTAGTGGTGTTAATTTCAAAAAGGCAAGAATATAGAGATTTTGACAAAATAAGAGGATTTCTGTGGTTTTACTAGAAATAGTAAAGGGAAAATGGGGATTAGGGGGAGAAATCAGGATGAAAAAAATATGTACATCCTTCCAGGATGCAGTTGCCGGAATTCATGATGGGGCTACATTAATGGTTGGTGGGTTTGGTTTGTGCGGCATACCGGAAAACCTGATACTTGCATTGGCAGAAAAAGGCGTAAAGGATTTAACAGTTATTTCAAATAACTGCGGGATTGATGAGTGGGGTTTAGGACTTCTATTAAATAATAAACAAATCAAAAAAATGATTGGATCCTATGTTGGTGAAAATAAAGAGTTTGAAAGACAGGTTTTAACTGGAGAACTCGAAGTAGAATTAACGCCACAAGGCACATTGGCTGAAAAAATCAGGGCAGGCGGGGCTGGGATCCCAGCATTTTATACACCTGCTGGGGTAGGAACACCGATTGCAGAGGGGAAAGAAACAAAGATTTTTAACGGGAGAGAATACCTTTTGGAGGAGGCACTAACTGCCGACTTTAGTCTTGTTAGGGCATGGAAGGGCGACAAAATGGGAAATCTCGTTTACCACAAAACAGCGCGAAACTTCAATCCGATGATTGCAGCTGCTGGAAAAGTAACGATTGCTGAAGTGGAAACACTTTGTGAAATTGGCGAATTAGATGCTAATTTTATTCATACCCCTAGTATCTACGTACAAACAATTATCGAAGGAACACAGGAAAAACGAATTGAGAGATTGACAGTGAGAAAATAGTGTTGGGAGAAGGGAGAGAGCGTAATGGTGAATGAAATTGTCTCCGTTCGAGAGAGAATTGCGATAAGGGCTGAGAAGGAAATAGAAAACGGATTTTATGTAAATCTAGGCATAGGTATGCCAACCCTTGTTGCTAATTTTATGTCAGCAAATAAACAGGTTGTCTTGCAGTCTGAAAATGGTCTTCTTGGCATCGGACCCTATCCAGGTGCGGATGAGGTGGACCCCGATTTAATCAATGCCGGTAAAGAGACCGTTACGGCAATTAGTGGTGCAGCCTATTTTGATAGCGCCGAATCGTTTGCGATGATTCGCGGCGGGCATGTCAACTTAGCGATACTCGGTGGAATGGAAGTATCTGAAACCGGTGACTTAGCTAACTGGATGATCCCTGGAAAGATGATAAAAGGAATGGGTGGTGCGATGGATCTTGTCCACGGTGCCCAAAAAATAATTGTCATTATGGAGCATGTGAATAAAAAGGGTGAATCCAAAATATTGAAACAGTGCACGCTTCCTTTAACAGGTAAAGGGGTAGTTAATCGAATTATTACCGAGCGTGCAGTCATGGATGTAACGGATTCAGGGCTAAGGCTCGTAGAAGTTGCTAAAGGGTATACGATTGAGGATGTTGTCAATTCTACTGAAGCCACATTGTATGTGGACGAAAACGTGGTACTTGAAGCTTATTAAAAATAACAAGTAAGAGCAGGCTGACTATGATTAAGCATAGCCTGCTTTTTTATATGGGCGATGCTTGGTGACATGGTATAATATAAATGAAATTTTGATGATGGAGGCGTTTTGAATGAAAAAGCAATCTAAACAAAAAAATCAATCGAAACCCAAAAAAGATGATTCAGCGGTAACGCTTGGTGATATGATCAACCCAAATTTATTCAAGCAACTAAAAGAACAACAAGAACAGCTTAAAGCAGCAGAAGAAAAAAGAAAAGAAGACGAAGAGCTAAGAAAGAGAGAAGAAAGACGATTAAAAGAAAAAAACAAATCATTTGCAGAACTATTAAATGAGAGCGGCATGAACTGGAAGGAGTTTAAATAAAAACAATATAAAAAGGAGGGCGTACGTACGCTCTCCTTTTAACGATGTTCTTTATAAATGCCAGCCTTCGTTAACTCTCTAATTACTGAAACTTCTTCCTCAGAAAGCGGCTGACTTCTGACTGCTTTCGCATTACTCCTAATTTGTTCGGGACTACTGGCCCCGGCAACAACAGAGGCTACAACAGGATGGGCGAGATTATACTGAAGGGCTATCTCTGTAAAAGAGCGTGTGGCTGCTACCTTTTCCTTTAACAACGGCAAGACGTCATTCAACTCGGTTAAGCTGTAGTCTTGATACCCCTTCTCAGTTACCTTCTCAAGCATTTTATCACTTAAAAGACCTTTTGCGAGCGGTCCGCGGGTCACAACGCTAAGCCCATGTTCCTGAAGAAGTGGCAGTGCTTCTTCTTCAGGGCGGCGGTCTAAGATACTGTATTGCATCATCACAGATACGATACTAGACTTGTTAACATATTCCCGTATTACATTTGGGCGAATAGAGGAAATGCCATAGTAGCGAATATAGCCTTCTGCTTTTAATTCTTCGAACGCTTCTATTGTTTCCTCAATTGGATCATTGATTGTCCCGCCGTGCAGCTGATAAAGATCGATATAGTCGGTACCCAGTCGGTTAAGACTTTGTTTGACTTCTTCCTTTATATAGGACTTCGAGGGATCCCATGACCATCCCTTCTGATCTTGACTCCAGCGATTCCCAACCTTTGTTGCAATAATGACATTTTCACGGACTTCCTTCAATGCTGTCCCAACTATTTTTTCATTTTCACCAAAATCATATAAATCAGCCGTATCAAAATAATTGATCCCTTCCTCAAGTGAGGCTTCAATAATCTTTCTAGCGGTTTTCTCCTCGGTTCCAATCGACATACAACCAAGTCCTAGTTCCGATACATACAAATCCGAATTTCCTAGTCTTCTCTTTTTCAAAAACTCACCCCGTCCTTTTTCTACAATTTTATAAAAGAAAAGGACAGACTACAATCGAAAGACTTTATTTTTGATTCACCTTTTCAATCCATTCGGAAACGGTGAAATAATCTTTGTTGTATTCTTTTAGTTTCTGAAGTATTTCCCATCCCTTTCCAACAAGAATGATTCCTTTATCATGAACGTACACCTTCATTCCATCCCCCTCCAAATAAAGTATGGTAAAATGTATGAGCAGATTAAAGGAATAGAACAGGAGTGACCCATATGAGCAATCTCGAAGAAAAAACACTTCATAGTAAAGAAATTTTCTCAGGAAAAGTAATCAGTCTTCATTTACAGGATGTAGAGCTTCCGAACGGGAAACAATCGAAACGGGAGATCATTAAACATCCCGGGGCTGTCGCTATTTTAGCCATTACCGACAACAAGAAAGTAGTAATGGTTGAACAATATCGGAAAGCACTGGAACGAACCATTGTTGAAATTCCCGCCGGAAAGCTGGAAAAAGGGGAAGAGCCTGAGCTTTGTGCTCGCCGTGAACTGGAGGAAGAGACAGGCTATGAGTGCGAGAGCCTTGAATGGCTTACTTCTTTTTACACCTCGCCAGGATTTGCCGATGAAATCGTTCATGTCTATGTTGCGACAGGACTAAGCAAAAAAGAAAATGCAGCAGCACTTGATGAGGACGAGTTTGTTAATCTAGAGGAATTAACTCTGGAAGAAGCAGCTCAATATGTAAAAGAACAAAAAATATATGATGCTAAAACGATTTTTGCTGTTCAATACTTACAATTGCAAGAGGCGTTGAAAAATAAATGAATCGCTACTATGTAGATTTACATATACACATTGGACGTACTTGGACAGGGAAGCCGGTAAAAATCACCGGTGCCAAGTCTCTAACGTTTACGAATATCATTGAGCATGCACGACACGAAAAGGGACTTAATATGGTTGCGATCATCGATAGCCATTCGCCTGAAGTCATCCTTGAAATGGAAAGTCTTATCCAAAGTGGAGATGTAGTGGAACATCCGGACGGTGGGTTAGTGTTTGGTGATTTAACGGTTATTCCCGGTTCTGAATTGGAGATTTATGACGAACAATCTAACGGCCCAATCCACCTGCTTTGTTATTTTCCAAGTCTTGCCATCATGAGAGAGTTCTCCTCGTGGCTGTCAGGTCACTTGAAAAATATTCAACTGAGCTCACAACGGATCTATGCCACGGGTCTTGTTTTACAAAAGAAGGTAAAAGAGTTAGGTGGAATCTTCATTCCTGCTCATGTTTTCACGCCTTTTAAAAGTTTGTATGGAAAAGGAGTCAATCAGTCACTTAATGAGGTATTGGACCCGGAATTGATTGACGCAATTGAGCTTGGATTAAGTTCTGATACGACTATGGCGGATCAAATAAAGGAATTACATGACTATACATTTGTTACGAATTCTGATGCCCATTCGCTTGCAAAAATAGCCCGTGAATACCAAGTCATTGCCATGAAGGAACCAACATTTTTAGAGTTGCAGAAAGCATTAAAGAAGGAAGATGGACGTAAAATTATCGCAAATTATGGTCTTGATCCATTGCTCGGTAAATACCATAAAACAGTTTGTGCAGAATGCCATCATCCTGCTGCTGATGAGGATCAAATATGTACGCAATGTGGAAATAAGAAAATTATTAAAGGTGTAGCTGACAGAATCCTTGAACTGAAAACGGCTGAACAAGGTCCAGAAGACCGTCCGCCCTATATCCATCAAGTCCCGCTGGAATTTATCCCCGGCTTAGGACCTCGCTTACTTGAAAAGCTGGTTGATCATTTTGGGAGTGAAATGGCGATTTTGCATGATGTACCCTATGAAGGATTGAAAGAGGTTGTCCCGGAAAGGATCGCCGACCTTATCCTAAAAGCAAGAGCGGGTAAAGTAAATCTAGCAGCCGGCGGCGGTGGAAAATACGGAAAAATTTCAGACTAAAAAAAGATGAACCCCGGTAGCATAAAGCTATCGGGTTTTATTATGTAATCTATTAAAATGTGGGAATAGATATACTAGACTGGCATACAATGTATTAACTGAACTGAGAATAGTAGGAGGATACGCAAATGAAAAAACGATTGTACCAGTCCGATGCCGCTAGTTATTTCCGTGAGCATTCCTCAATTTTTTTGTTTATTGTTGTCTTATTTTTAATGGGAGTAATCTTTGGGGCAATTGTTGTAAACAGTATGAGCATTACTCAGAAGGAAGATTTATTCTACTATTTATCACAATTTTTTGGCCAAGTCTCGAGCGGAAAAGAAGCAGAAGACAATGATTTATTCCTGCAAAGCCTTTTCCATAATAGTAAGTTTATTGGGCTCATGTGGATACTAGGAATTTCAATCATCGGTCTTCCAGTGATACTTATTCTATTATTTATTAAAGGAATGGTAGTTGGGTTTACCGTGGGTTTTCTAGTCAGTCAAATGGGCTGGCAGGGCTTTATGCTCGCCTTTGTTTCGATTTTGCCTCAGAATCTGATTATTATTCCCGTATTCATAATGATGGCAGCATTATCAGTGATTTTCTCACTTCGAATGATCAAAAAGCAGTTTATGAAAAAATATGCCCAGCCAATCCTTCCTTTTTTTAAAAGTTATATTTTAACCTTGATTGTAGCGGTAATATTTATAGCTGCAGCATCTGGGATAGAGGCCTATCTATCGCCTTGGTTAATGAAAACCATCATTAGTTCAACCATTTTAAAGTAATTATTATATAATACTTAATATAGAAAATTGTTTATTGTAGTTTATAATAATTTTATTTTGATTCTCAATTGTCATCTGTTATAATGAGAATTAACAGTGGCGAGGGAGGGACTACAGGATGGAAACTAGAATTGAAAGAATTAAGAAACAGTTGCATTCAGCAAGCTATAAACTAACACCTCAGCGTGAGGCAACCGTTCGAGTTTTATTGGAAAATGAAGAGGATCATTTAAGTGCGGAAGATGTATACCTCCTCGTGAAAGAAAAATCGCCTGAAATTGGTTTAGCAACTGTTTATCGGACGTTGGAATTATTAACGGAATTAAAAATTGTTGATAAAATAAATTTTGGGGATGGGGTTTCTCGCTATGACCTTCGCCAGGAAGGTGCAGCCCATTTTCATCATCATCTTGTTTGTATTGAATGTGGTGCCGTTGATGAAATTCAAGAGGATTTACTTGAAGATGTAGAAGCAGTTGTGGAACGCAAATGGAATTTTAAAATAAAAGATCATCGCCTCACTTTTCATGGGATCTGTTACCGATGCCAGGATAAAGATAAAGATAAAGATAAAGAGGAAGAAAAAGCGGATTAACCAATGAAAGCTCCTTGAAAAGGGCTTTTTTCTTTTTAGTAAAAAGAACTTCCCCTATATTACCAATGACTAGGTATAAAATTTATCTATTTTGGCATACATTTTACTAGATGATTGGAAATTGGGGGAAGCGGGATGATCTTATTTTTAAAAGCAGCATTAAAAACCTTAAAGGTCTTTATCATATTCACAGGATGCACGATTCTTTTCTATTATGGTATTATGTTGGTGAATGAAGAATATCAAAATTATCATCGCTATGATGAACCGGAAGGAGCTGCGCTAAAAGTTTCGAACGCAGTGTATGAGGAGGATTCTTCCTTGTTAGATCGGCTGATGTTGTTTTATTTAAATGGGGAGTAAATGCGATGGACGAGCAATTAAAGGATTTTATGGATTATTTAACCGTTGAAAAAGGTTCAGCCAAAAACACAATTATGGCGTATGAGCGAGATTTAAAAAACTATCTTCATTATTTGATAAATGTCGAATCCGTCCATTCTTTAAATGATGTACAACGTGTACATATTGTCCACTTTTTAAGATTTCTAAAAGAACAGGGGAAATCCTCGAAAACATTGGCACGGCACATCGCCTCTGTCCGTGCATTTCATCAATTTTTATTAAGGGCCAAGGCAACAGATCAAGACCCATCTGTTCAAATAGAAACACCCAGACTTGAAAGATCACTGCCCAATGTATTGAGTTTACAAGAAGTAGAAATCCTGCTGGACGCACCTAATACACAAGATCATTTTGGAATAAGGGACAAGGCTATGCTTGAACTGCTATATGCTACAGGTATCCGTGTTAGTGAACTAATAGGTCTTGAGATTGATAATATTCAGTTAACGATGGGGTTTGTTCGTTGTAACGGGAATAAAGAACGAATTATTCCCATTGGACGTGCTGCAGCTGATGCCATAAAACATTACCTGGAATATGGGAGACCTCGGTTTACATCCGCAAAGCAACAAAATCATGCTTTGTTTTTAAACCATCAAGGGAAGCAGCTAACACGCCAAGGGTTTTGGAAAATATTGAAAAAGCTTGCTAGAGAAGCCGGAATAGATAAAGAACTAACACCACATACCCTTCGCCATTCTTTTGCAACTCATTTGTTAGAAAATGGTGCTGATTTACGAGCAGTCCAAGAAATGTTAGGTCATGCAGATATCTCAACCACACAAATATATACACATGTTTCAAAAACAAAGTTAAAAGACGTCTATAGTAAATTTCATCCTCGAGCTTAATAGAATGAGAGTTCTATAAAAATCATATAATTGTCAAAAAGCTGCCTGAAATTCGGTGGCTTTTTCCTTGTAATTTTTAAAACATTTAGTACAATATAGATGTCAGACTTCTGACGAATAGATTTAGATTAGTTTTATAATACTAAACTAAAGAGGGAAACCTATTCTTGTGTAATGTTAATATTTGCAAACGTTTTCTACGGAAAAAGGAGGAAGAATTGAATGGCTGCAAATACATATAAACGTATTTTTATTATCGTAATGGACTCGGTTGGTATTGGCGAAGCCCCAGATGCGGAAAAGTTTGGTGACAAGGGTGCAGATACTTTTGGTCATATAGCGGAAAGAATGAATGGTCTTAACATGCCAAATATGGGCAAGTTGGGTTTAAGCAATATCCGTGAAATTAAAGGAATTGAAAAAGCAGAAAAACCATTAGCATATTATACAAAAATGATGGAGGCCTCTAACGGAAAAGATACCATGACAGGTCACTGGGAAATTATGGGCCTTAATATTCAAACCCCTTTTCGTGTATTCCCAGAGGGTTTTCCGGATGAGCTTCTTTTAGAGTTAGAAAAACGCACAGGCAGAAAAATTATTGGCAATAAGCCCGCTAGCGGAACTGAAATCCTCGTGGAGTTGGGCGAAGAGCATATGAAAACAGGAGCATTGATCGTCTATACTTCTGCAGATTCTGTCCTTCAGATTGCTGCACATGAAGAAATTATCCCAATTGAAGAGCAATATAAGATCTGCAAAATCGCTCGTGAATTGACTCTTGATGAGAAGTATATGGTTGGCCGTGTCATTGCTAGACCTTTCTTGGGGGAACCTGGAAATTTTAAACGTACTTCTAACCGTCATGACTATGCATTAAAACCTTTTGACCGTACAGTAATGAGTGAATTAAAAGATGCTGGTCTTGATGTTATTGCGATCGGAAAAATTTCCGATATATATGATGGAGAAGGCGTAACTCAATCACTTAGAACAGTTTCTAATATGGATGGAATGGATAAGCTAGTAGAAACATTGGATATGGATTTTACAGGTATTAGTTTCTTAAATTTAGTTGACTTTGATGCATTATACGGACACCGTCGTGACCCAGAAGGCTATGGAAAAGCACTGGAAGAGTATGATGCACGCCTGCCAGAAGTGTTTGCAAAAATGAAAGAAGACGACCTATTAATGATTACTGCAGACCATGGAAATGACCCTGTTGCACCAGGAACTGACCATACTCGTGAATACGTACCTTTACTTGTTTATTCAAAGCGTATGAACGAAGGGAAAGAGCTCCCAATCAGAGAGACCTTTGCGGACCTCGGCGCAACTGTTGCTGAAAACTTCAATGTGAAACTACCTAACTTCGGAAAAAGTTTTTTAAACGAATTAAATTCAAAAGGGGTATAGAAATGAATGCTGAAAAAATTCAAAATGCTGCAGGATTTTTAAAACAAAAATATGAGAGGACGCCCAGAATTGGTCTTATTTTAGGATCTGGCCTCGGTGTCCTAGCGGATGAAATAGAGAACCCTGTAAAAATTCCATATAATCAGATACCTGACTTCCCAATTTCTACAGTTGAAGGTCACGCTGGACAATTAGTGTTTGGTTTATTAAGTGGAGTAGAGGTTGTTGCCATGCAAGGAAGATTCCATTTCTATGAAGGATATCTTATGGAAAAAGTAACCTTTCCCGTTCGCGTCATGAAAGAACTTGGAGTTGAAATGTTAATCGTAACCAATGCAGCGGGCGGAGTGAATGAAACCTTCTCTGCAGGGGATTTAATGATAATATCCGATCACATTAATAATATGGGAACAAATCCATTAATTGGACCGAATGATTCCAAGTTTGGTGTCCGCTTCCCTGATATGTCTGAGGCATATACGAAAGAATTACGTGCTGTAGCAAGGGAAATTGCCGACCGCTTAAATATCAAGGTGAAAGAGGGCGTCTATTTCGGAAACCCTGGTCCTGTTTATGAAACGCCTGCTGAAATACGAATGGTGCGCACTTTGGGCGGAGATGCAGTCGGAATGTCGACTGTACCAGAAGTAATCGTTGCCCGTCACAGTGGTATGAAGGTTCTTGGAATTTCTTGTATTTCGAACATGGCAGCAGGAATTCTTGATCAACCACTTACCCATGATGAAGTTATTGAAACAACAGAAAGAGTGAAAGCTGACTTTCTTCAATATATAAAAGAAATTGTAAAAACGATCGCTTAATAACAAAGCGGAAGCGCCCGGTTAGCGGTGTGATATAAATTCTGTTATAGGAAAATTTCGTAAAGTGGTGATTATAATGAGAATGGTTGACTTAATAGAGAAGAAAAGAGATGGACAGGAACTATCAACAGAAGAAATAAATTTTATTATTAAAGGATATACCGATGGTTCGATTCCAGATTACCAAATTAGCGCCTTAACGATGGCTATCTTTTTCAAAGGGATGACGGAACAGGAAAGAGCCGATTTGACCATGGCCATGGTTGAATCAGGAGATCAAATTGATTTATCACAAATTGAGGGAATTAAAGTTGATAAACATTCTACTGGCGGTGTAGGCGACACAACTACCCTAGTTCTTGGACCTCTGGTTGCTGCACTTGGGGTACCTGTGGCAAAAATGTCGGGGCGCGGCTTAGGCCATACCGGAGGAACAATTGATAAATTAGAAGCAGTAAAAGGCTTCCATGTTGAAATTGAAAATGAAGAATTTATCGACCTTGTTAATAAAAATAAGATTGCTGT
This sequence comes from Bacillus sp. ISL-46, assembly GCF_018613205.1. Classification (NCBI taxonomy): domain Bacteria; kingdom Bacillati; phylum Bacillota; class Bacilli; order Caryophanales; family Bacillaceae; genus Bacillus; species Bacillus sp. ISL-46. Next base: position 47,536 of record NZ_JAGGQR010000016.1, on the reverse strand, counting down.
CATTGGTCAAAGTGGAAATTTAACTCCTGCCGATAAGAAACTTTATTCTTTACGTGATGTTACAGCAACTGTTGATAGTATTCCACTAATCGCAAGTTCTATCATGAGTAAAAAGATAGCAGCGGGTGCAGATGCCATAGTTCTTGATGTCAAAACCGGCGCGGGTGCATTTATGAAGACACTTGATGATTCTCGGGAATTGGCAAAAGCAATGGTGCGAATCGGGAACAATGTTGGCAGAAGAACAATGGCTGTTATTTCTGACATGAGTCAACCACTTGGTTTTGCGATTGGTAACGCCCTTGAAGTAAAAGAAGCAATTGATACTTTAAAGGGTGAAGGTCCTGAAGACTTAACAGAGCTTTGTTTAACCCTAGGCAGCCACATGGTTTACTTAGCAGAAAAGGCTGGCTCATTAGCAGAAGCACGCACCCTGCTTGAAGGTGTCATAAAGGACGGATCAGCACTTGAAAAATTAAAAGTATTTTTAAGCTCACAAGGTGGGGATGCATCAATTGTTGATGACCCTTCAAAAATGCCTCAAGCAAAGTATACCTTTGAACTTGAAGCCAAAGAAGATGGCTATGTATCCGAAATTGTTGCAGATGAAGTTGGTACAGCGGCGATGATTCTTGGAGCTGGTCGAGCAACGAAGGAATCTGTTATTGATTTAGCAGTGGGCCTTGTCTTAAGAAAGAAAATCGGTGACCAAGTCAAAAAAGGCGAATCATTAGTAACGATTTACAGCAACATCGAAAATGTAGAAGAAGTAAAAACAAAGCTTTATCATAATATTAAAATTTCAGCAACAAAAATAAACGCACCAATCCTTGTCCATGAAGAAATAACAGAATAAAACAGGTTAAAGGGTGTCAGGTACCATGTGAAAAATTCACATGGTGCCTGACACCCTATTTTTATTTTTTTGACAGGGAATAATTGTATAAAGTTATTAATTTTGGAAAAAATGGATGCTATAAAGAATGGAGGGTTATGCGAATGAAACGATTTGTCTCTGCGATAGTGACATTTTTTTTACTTACAAGTTTAATGAGTACATCTGCTTTTGCAGCTGAAGAAAAAAAGAATGCTGAAGAAAAGAAGAATGCTGATATCGTCAACAATGTAAAATCCGCTATTTTAATTGAACGTGATACCGGAAAAGTGCTTTATGAGAAAAACAGTAATGAAGAGCTTCCACCTGCAAGTATGACCAAAATTATGACGATGCTTTTAATTATGGAGTCAATCGATCAAGGAAAACTTACTTGGAATGAAAAAGTCAGAGCAAGTGAGTATGCTGCCTCGATGGGTGGTTCACAAATTTTTCTTGAAGCTGGCGAAGAAATGACCACCAAGGAAATGTTAAGAGGAATTGCAATTGGTTCTGGAAATGATGCTTCTGTTGCTATGGCTGAGAGAATTGCAGGGTCAGAAGAAGCATTTGTTGACATGATGAATGATAAGGCCAAAGAACTTGGCTTAAAACATACTTACTTTAAAAATACGACGGGACTCCCGGTCAGTGGTCATTTCAGCACTGCAAGTGATATGGCTATTATGGCGAAGGAACTATTAAAATATGAAGACATTACGAAATTCACCGGTATGTATGAAGCATATCTTCGTGAAAATACAGACAAAAAATTCTGGCTTGTTAATACCAATAAATTGGTGCGCTTTTATCCTGGTGTGGACGGACTCAAAACCGGCTTTACTGCAGAAGCGAAGTACTGCTTAACAGCAACAGCTCAAAAGAACGGCATGCGCGTAATTGCAGTGGTGTTTGGTGCACCCACATCCAAGGAAAGAAATGCCCAAGTAACTAAAATGCTTAACTATGCCTTCAACCAATATCAAACACATCCAATGTTTAAACGTAACCAGACCATTGCCCAAGTGAGAATAAGCAAAGGACAGGAAAAGTCTGTGGAGGCTGTAACAAGTGAGCCAATTTCCTTGCTGACTAAAAAGGGCGAAAAAACAGCGGATGTAAAACGTAAGGTGATTATCAATAAAAATCTTAATGCCCCAATTCATAAAGGTGATAAAGTAGGGACCATAAAGTTGATTAAGGACGGAGAAGTGTTTCTAGAAAGTCCTTTATTAGCAAATAAAAATGTAAAGGAAGCTGGATGGTGGACCTTATATAAACGTTCCTTCGGTATGTTTACAAAGGCGGGTAAATAAAGACACTTCCGGTTTTCGGTGTCGAAATAACTAGATATGTCACTTCTTTTAGCGAAAAACAACTTGTTTTGTATTTGGAGAAGGATATTTACACCCGTAAAGAGAATTGACTCACTATACCAGATTAAGGAGGACGTGGATAGTGAGTCTTAATATTAATATGGAAACAAAACATGACGTTCTATGTATTCGTTTAAGCGGTGAATTAGATCACCACACCGCGGATGAACTTCGCGAAAAAGCTATAGCAGTTATTGAAAAAAATGATATTCGTCATATTGTCTTAAATCTGGAACATCTTGCATTTATGGACAGTTCAGGCTTAGGCGTTATATTAGGCAGATACAAACAAATTAAACAGGTGCACGGTGAAATGGTGGTTTGTGCAATTTCCCCTGCAATACAAAGATTATTCGATATGTCTGGTTTATTCAAAATCATAAAAATGGAACCGACAGAGGAATTTGCATTGCAAAGATTGGGGGTGGCCTGAGTGAAGAATGAAATGAATCTTCAATTCAGTGCATTAAGTCAAAATGAGTCCTTTGCCCGTGTAACTGTTGCAGCTTTTATAGCACAACTAGATCCTAATATGGATGAGTTGACAGAAATCAAAACAGTCGTGTCAGAAGCCGTGACCAATGCAATTATACATGGTTATGAAAATGATCCAAATGGAATTGTCTATATTCAAGTAATCATTGAAGATAGTTTAATTGATCTGACAATAAAAGATGTTGGAATGGGAATTGTAGATGTGGAAGAAGCTCGTCAGCCATTATTTACAACAAAGCCGGACTTAGAACGTTCCGGTATGGGTTTTACTATCATGGAGAATTTCATGGATGAGGTAGAGGTTCATTCACAGCCAGGTCGAGGAACCGAGGTTAGATTACGAAAGCATTTACAAAACCGCAAAATGCTTTGCAATTAAGGAGACTTGCCAATGGATGTGGAGGTTAAGAACAATAAAGGTCAAACATATTTAAAGGACCATGAAGTAAAAGAGCTCATCAAAAAGAGCCAAGACGGAGACCAAGTATCAAGGGATTTAATCGTTGAAAAGAATATGCGTCTGGTCTGGTCTGTTGTCCAACGGTTTCTTAATCGGGGCTATGACCCTGATGACCTATTCCAGATTGGTTGTATCGGATTATTAAAATCAGTTGATAAATTTGACCTTTCATATGATGTAAAGTTTTCGACATATGCAGTTCCAATGATTATCGGTGAAATCCAGCGATTTATCCGTGACGATGGAACCGTTAAGGTTAGCCGCTCACTGAAAGAAATGGGAAACAAAATCAGAAAAGCGAAGGACGATTTATCGAAAACGCTTGGAAGAATTCCGACCGTTAACGAGATATCAGCCCATCTTGAGTTGACACCGGAGGATGTAATCCTTGCTCAAGAAGCAAGCAGGACGCCTTCTTCCATTCATGAAACCGTTTATGAAAATGACGGGGACCCGATTACATTACTTGACCAAATTGATGACGGTAATGATGGGAAATGGTTTGATAAAATTGCCTTAAAGGAAGCTATCCGTGAACTGGATGAACGGGAAAGACTTATTGTTTATTTACGATATTATAAAGACCAAACACAATCTGAAGTCGCCCTTCGGCTCGGGATTTCTCAGGTACAAGTATCGCGACTTGAAAAAAAAATATTGCAGCAAATGAAAGGCCGTATGGATCTCTGATTCATACGGTTTTTCATTTGTCGAATTACTTTGGAAGTTTTTGGATTTCATGAAAAAAATGCTTATTACCCATACTATTTATACGAGGAAATCATTGTGTGGGAAGTGAATGTTTTGGAAGAAACAATATACATCCGCATGCGGAATCGTGTCCAAACACCGCCTGAAGAAAAAGTATTGTTAAAGGATATTGCCCAAGTCATTGCCCCGGATGAAGTTCTTTCACATTTACAAACTATGATGATCCATCAATTAACAGATGCGGACCAGAATATAGTCATCATAGATGTCATGAAAGTAATCCACATATTAAAAAGAGAATTTGGAGAAATGGAAGTTCAAACCATTGGTCCTGCGCAAACCATCATTGAAGTCACGTATAAGAAAAAGGGAGTTTCCATTCCCTATTTTCTTTTAATATGGTTTCTCTTATTTTTTGGTTCAGCCATGGCGATCATGAATTTTCATGATGATGTAAGTATGAAGAGTGTCCAAGAAAAAATATATACCATCATTACTGGAAAAAAAGAAACAAAACCATTACTGTTTCAAATCCCCTATTCTATTGGTTTAGGCTTAGGAATGATACTATTTTTTAATCATGTTTTTAAGAAACGTATTAATGAAGAACCCAGTCCTCTAGAAGTAGAAATGTTTAATTACCAAATGGATTTAGATAATTACGTAATTATCCATGAAAATAAAGAAAGTATAAAAAAAATCAATGATGATTAGTATTTTAGCGATTATCTTTTTAGGTGTAGCAAGCGGACTGGCAGTAGGTTCTGGTTTTGTAGCTTTTCTTACGGTGCTCGGAGTTATCCCGAGACTAACACAACTTAGTAAAACAATGAAAATGATTCAACACTATGAATGGGCAGTAGTCTTAGGAGCACTCACGGGGGTAGGAGCGAGCCTAAGGGACCCTATTTTAAACATCCCTTCCTTCCCATTAATTTTTCTAGGAATGACCGGTGGGACTTTTTATGGAATGTTGGCTGCCGCTCTTACAGAGGTATTAAATGTCTTCCCCATTCTCGCCAAAAGAATCCGATTAGATGGAGAAATTGCCATATTAATTATGGCCATCGTATTAGGGAAGATTTTTGGATCTATCTTCCAATGGGTTTATTTTGTTCATCATTAAAACTTTTGAAAACAGTCTAGCACTAGTGCTTATCAGGCGCTTACGCTTTTCTGATGAAAGGACATCACAGAATGAGCATTCGGAGGCGTGTTATTTTAATAACTGATGGTGACGAATATGCAAAAAGGGCTGTAGAGCATGTTGCTAGAGAAATTGGCGGCAGGTGTATTTCCAGTTCCCAAGGAAATCCGTCAACATTAACTGGACTTGAATTAGTCGAGTTAATAAAAAAGACTCCTCACGATCCTGTATTAGTGATGTTTGATGATAGTGGCATAGTTGGAGAAGGCGCAGGTGAAAATGCATTGAAATTTGTTGCTCAACATAAAGAAATTGAAGTTCTGGGCATCATTGCTGTCGCAGCAAAATCAAGACATGAAGAATGGGCCAGGGTGGACGTAAGCATCGATCGTGATGGGAATTTAACACCATATGGGGTAGATAAATTTGGTATACCAGAGCTTGAAATCGGGAGAATAAATGGTGACACTGTTTACTGCCTCGATGAATTGAAGGTACCTATCATCATAGGCGTTGGGGATGTTGGAAAAATGGCAAGACGTGACTCCTACAAGCAGGGTTCCCCGATAACGAAAAAAGCAGTGGAGCTTATACTTGAAAGGAGTGGCTTTCATGTCAAGAAGTAACGAACAAAAATGGCCAATCCCGGAATCGGTAAATGAAATAGAAAATTATATGAAACAGCGGGTGGGCCTTGGGGTAAGCTTTGATTTTGGAGTAAGGAAATTAAAAGTCCTCAAAAAAGACGTCCATATTTACTATGTTAATGGGTTATGTGATACCATTTACATTATTCAATTGATTAAAGAATTAGTAGAAATCAATTATCATGAAAAATTATCGACAGACCTCTTTAAGATTGTTGAAAATAGACTAGTTAATCAATCTGTTGAACAGATTAACCAGCTGGATATCATTGTCGACAAGGTTTTATCTGGATTGATTGTTGTTGTAATGGAAGGGGAAAATACTGCTTTTGCCATTGATGTTAGAAGCTATCCAGGCAGGCAACCTCAAGAGCCCGATACAGAAAAGGTAGTTAGAGGATCACGTGATGGATTTGTTGAAAACATTATTTTGAATACAGCTTTAACAAGACGAAGAATTCGAGATGAACGACTGCGCTTCGAAATGCTAAAGGTAGGCGAACGGTCAAAGTCAGATGTGGCATTAGGTTACTTAGAAGATGTTGCAGATCCAGATATGATAAATATTATTCGTAAAGAAATAAAAGCAATTGAAACAGACGGAATTCCAATGGCTGATAAAACAATCGAAGAATTTATCTTGAAACAGGGTTGGAATCCATTTCCACTGGTAAGATATACGGAGCGTGCTGATATTGCAGCTACACATATTCTTGAAGGGCATGTTGTTATTTATGTCGACACCTCACCAAGTGTTATTATCGCCCCTACTACATTTTTTCATCATTTACAGCATGCTGAGGAGTTCCGGGAATCACCGGCAATGGGAACCTTTATGCGCTGGATGCGTTTTTTAGGTGTTTGGACATCTATTTTTCTACTCCCGTTTTGGTTGTTATTCGTATTAGAACCTTCATTATTACCTGAAAAACTCTCATTTATAGGACCGAATGAACAGACCAATATTCCAATTATCGTTCAAATATTTTTGGCGGATTTTGGGATTGAATTTTTACGATTAGCGGCTATTCATACACCAACACCGCTTTCTACAGCAATGGGCTTAATCGCATCAATATTGATTGGGCAAATTGCTATTAGTGTAGGTCTATTTGTTCCAGAGGTAATCTTGTACGTCGCCGTTTCGGGGATTGGCTCTTTTACAACACCTAGTTATGAGTTGAGCGTAGCAAACAAAATCGGTCGATTAACACTGTTGATTCTTGTGTCACTCTTCCATTTGCCTGGATTTATCATTGGGGCGACGGTATTCTTTCTTTGCCTTGTTAATATACGTGCCCTTAATACACCTTATTTATGGCCATTCCTACCTTTTGAACCGAAAGGATTTTTGCAGATAATTGTCCGCAGAGCAATACCAGGCTCCATTCTCAGACCTAGTATTGTACATCCTAGAAACCGATACAGGCAGCCGCCTAAAGCGAACGAGAAATAATTGCACTTTTCTAGCAGTTATGCTAAAGTAATTTTAATTAAATAAAGGGATAAAGTGTGAAAATAGGCAGTATCTTTTGCAGATTCTGTCTATTTATTATTATCTTTTATGATTGTCCGCATAAACTATAGTGAGTGATTGAGAGAGAGGGAAGGGAATGTATTTTTACGGGACAACAGGGGTAAATAAAAATGGAAATTTAGAAATTGGCGGAGTTGATTCTGTTGAGTTGACTAAAGAATTTGGAACTCCCCTTTATGTATATGACGTCGCATTAATGCGCGAGAGGGCACGGTCCTTTAAGCGGGCATTTGAAGAACAAAATATTAAGGCGCAAGTGGCCTATGCTAGTAAAGCTTTTTCAACCATTGCCATGATTCAGCTCGCCGAGGAAGAAGGTTTATCACTTGATGTAGTGTCTGGTGGTGAATTGTATACTGCTTTGGTTGCAGGATTCCCAGTCGAGAGAATTCATTTTCATGGAAATAATAAAAGCAGAGAAGAGTTAGAAATGGCACTGGATCAGGAAATCGGCTGTATTGTTGTGGATAATTTTTCGGAACTTGCTCTATTGAAAGCAATTTCGATCGAAAAAAATGCCCATGTAAATATCCTGCTAAGGGTAACTCCGGGAATCGAAGCCCATACGCATGATTACATTTTAACTGGGCAGGAAGATTCGAAGTTTGGATTTGATCTTCAAAATGGACAAGCGGAAGACGCATTAAAAATGGCGCTTGAAATTGAAAACTTTGAGGTACTTGGACTCCATTGCCATATTGGATCACAAATTTTTGAAACAACCGGCTTTCTATTAGCTGCAAAAAAGATTGTCGAAAAAATGGAAGCATGGAAAAAGGAACTTTCCTTTGAAGCAAAGGTTTTAAATTTGGGCGGGGGCTTCGGGATCCGCTATACAAAAGAAGATGAACCATTACAACCATTCCAATATGTGAGTGAAATTATACGGGAAGTAAAAAAGTTAACGGAGAGCTACTCTTTAAAAATGCCGGAAATTTGGATAGAGCCAGGTCGTTCACTTGTTGGCGATGCTGGAATTACCCTTTATAAAGTGGGTTCGTCTAAAGAAGTACCTGGTGTTAGAAAGTATTTAGCAGTTGATGGCGGAATGAGTGACAATATTCGACCTGCACTCTATCAGGCGAAATATGAAGCTGTTCTTGCAAATAAGCCATTAACGAAAGCGAATAAAACTGTTTCAATCGCTGGGAAATGCTGTGAATCTGGAGATATGTTGATTTGGGATTTGCCGCTTCCAGAAACTGGAGAAGAGGATATACTCGCAGTTTTTTGCACGGGTGCCTACGGCTATTCAATGTCAAATAACTATAATCGAATCCCGCGTCCGGCTGTCGTTTTTGTAGAAAATGGAACAGCAACACTTGTAGTAAAAAGAGAGACCTACGAAGACTTACTACGCCATGATTTGCCGCTGAAATAAAAAATATAAAGCTGTCACTTCGTTTGAAGTGGCAGCTTTTTCTGGTTTAATTAGGAAAATATGGATTTTATAGCATCAAAGAACCAGTTGAAAAATTGTTTAATTTTTTCTAAGAAACCTTGTCCTTCTTCTGATTGAAGAAATTTAGAAATACGATCTTTAGCTTTATTAAGTTGGTCGCTAACTTGGTTCCAATCAATGTTTAAATCTTTGAGCTTATTAAAAAAGTCCATTAATCGTTTCATTTCTTCATCGGTAAGTTTAACATTTAATTCATTTGCAGCTTGTTTAATAATATTTTGTAATTCTTCATCATTTTTTGGTTTATTCTTAGCAATTTCTTCTTTCACTTTCGCAATTAATGCAGCAGCGTTCTTATCACCAATGGATTCTCCTAGTTTAGCGGTTTCGACCATTTCCTGGTTTGCCGCTTGTTTTACTTCTTCAGGAATCGTTTTATCAGCTGATATTTCATAGGCTTTTATGATACCAGTAAGCGCGGCTGTTCCAGAAACCGTAACCGGGGATGTTATATAAATTTTTGCATCCTTAACACCCGCAGTGATAAGGGCATTGACATACATCTCGTCCGTAACCCAGTTAATATTTTTTGTTTCAACGGTAATCCCAGACCCCTTAGGTTGAATGGTTATAGCTGATGATGATATGGCCTTTGTGCCGATGAATGATTTTGATACGTATTTCCCTAAATATTGATGTTCCTCCTGATTCGATACAGTTACTATTTGTACATCATTTGGAGCACCCATTTCCGTTAAAAGTGTATTCTTTTGCTCATTTGTTAAATTTTCACCTAATGTAACAATCATGTCCCCTTCAGCTATATCAGCAAAAGTGCGAACTGGATTGATAAGTAGCAAACTTAACAATAAGTAAATAAGAATTTTCTTCATAGTTTCCTCCTCGTAACTCTAAAAGGTAGTAAAGAATTGTTGAGACTCTTTTATTAATTAATATAACCGAATCCAATAATAATAACGTAAATATCCACGCGGAAGTTTCATAGATAGTTAATCTTAATAAAAAAAAGCAAAATTTGTAAGCAGATGTAAGGAGAATAGATTATTTTTGTAATTTAGTGTAGAATGGAAGTCATGCACAACATCTTCAAAACTTATTTTGGAGGAAGCTTTTTCATGAAGAGAACTAACTGGGTTTTATTTAGTATTCTTATTGGCTTGTCCGTTCTATGGGGAATTATTTATTGGATTTTTATTGGACCCAGACACTAAGAATAATTTTATTGATGATTGACCATTTATTATGTATCATGGTGATTAATGAAACATAATATCTGCGACTACATATAATGAATAATGTTTAATATTGATTTTCTTGGTAAAAATATACTATTGTTAAACCAAATATTTTATCGGTTTATTTAATATAATGAGGGATCTAAATGTTAATTCGTTATAAAAAAACATTCGAAAAAATTGCAATGGGTTTATTATCCTTTATGCCCAGCGAAAAAGACTTAAAAAAGCTCCAACAAACCATGAAGGAATATGAAACAGAAGAGCATTTGCAGCTTTTTCTTTGGAAAGAAGAAGATATAATAGGGCTTTTGGGTGTCTTGAACCACGATGATACCAATTCTATAGAAATCCTTCATATCTCCGTGAATCCTTCGCATCGTTTTCAGGGAATCGGTAAAAAAATGGTTAAAGCACTGAAAGAAATGTATGCAGAAAAAGAAATTACTGCAAATGAAAATACAGCAGCTTTTATCGAAAAATGTGATTTTTGCTAGATTACATTCAAAAAAGCAGCGAATAATAAATTTATTCGCTGCTTTTCCGCGTCTTTAATGACCGATTTCTTTCTTCTATTATACTGGATCTGTCACGTAATTTATGACGGTGGACAAGGGAGCTATTTGTAAGATCACTTTCATTTCCCCAAATAAACCCCCTTTGTTCACATGCTTTTTTCGCATATTCTAATAAGTCGGGGTCACAAATGGGTAAGGAAATGCTTCTATATGAGTCTCCTTTTTGCAATGCAGAAATCTGTCTATTTAACAAGTGGTAAAAATCCACTTTATTTAATCCGAGTTTTGTCAACGAATCCGATTGTAATTTAAGTATCATTATTGCTTTTCTTAATGTTCGTTCAGCACCGCTAAAATTACTTCGACGATGATGATAAGCAGATACTGACAATAAAATAAAACCGACCCAGACGGAATCCTTGTTTCTCGGATCGGTCTTTTTCCAGTAATCTTCAAGTAGTTCATGGCACTCGAAATAATCACGATCGCCATGAAAATGGGCTAAAAAATGTATATACTCGCTCGGGTACAAGCAATTCTCCCCCTTACAAAATGTTTAGTATAGTTTATCACAGTTAAATGGTTCCTCTAAAATATTAGAATTTTACTTTTCAATAAAAAAAGCCCGTCAATATTGACGGGCAAGTAGTTCTAACTAATATTGGTAGCCAGCCGGAGTGCACAGTAATATGTTTAATTCTGTACACTTCCTAATTTTTAATTAATAGACCCAGGAAGCACCAACGATAATTAACAAGATAAATAGAACTACAATTAACGCAAATCCGGATCCGAATCCGTGGTCAGACATATTCATTACCTCCTAAAAAATGTTTTGTTCTTTTCCTTGTCATCATATGTAGGATATTTGTCCATTGTTATGGGCAATCATCATGTTTTGATAATATTCCCTCGCCAAGTTGATTTTTCTATTGGATAACCTTATTTAATCCTCTATACTATTAATAGTCGAAGTGAATGATCAACGAACTTATTTTAAAGAATTTTGGTGAGTTATAATGCCATACCAGGTGAAAATTGATGCATTTGAAGGACCATTAGATTTGCTGCTCCATTTAATTAATGGTTTAGAAATTGATATATATGATATTCCGGTTGCCGAAATAACCGAGCAATACTTAATGTATATAAAGACAATGAATGAGCTCAAGCTCGATGTTGCAAGCGAGTTTTTAGTTATGGCTGCGACGTTGCTCGTAATTAAGAGTAAAATGCTTTTACCAAAGCATGAAGAAGTTCTCGATGTAGAGGATCCTGACTTGTTATTCGAAGAAGATCCAAGAGACGAACTTGTTGAGCGTCTAATAGAGTATCGAAAATATAAAGAAGCAGCCCATGACTTAAAATTCATGGAAGTGGAACGAGGGCTCATGTATACAAAGCCGCCAAGTGATCTTTCTGAGTTTGCGAAAGAGAAACAGCCGGAAAAAGAAGAGTTAAATGTTTCTCTGTATGATATGCTGGCTGCTTTACAAAAATTAATGCGACGAAAGAAACTTCAGCGCCCAATGGCAACGAAGATTACTCGTCAGGAAATATCTATTGAAACCAGAATGACAGAAATTATGGTGGAACTTAAGCAGCTTAAAGGACAAAAAAACTTTAATGAATTATTTCCCTATCCGGCTAAGGACCATATCGTCGTAACCTTTTTGGCCGTCTTGGAACTTATTAAACGAAAAGAGATTGACGCCCAGCAACAAGAGAACTTTGGAGATATTTATGTTAAAGCCGTAAAGGAAGGGGCAGAAATGATTGGAAATCATTAACTGGAACAGTATCCTAGAAAGCCTTTTGTTTGCTGCAGGGGATGAAGGGCTTTCACTGAAACAGCTAGCAGAGGTTCTAGAAGTGAATGAACTTAAGGCAAGTGAAATCATTGAGGATCTGAAAAAAGAATATGAGCGGGACAACAAAAGGGGAATTATGATGGTCCAGCTTGCTGGTACCTATCAACTTGCAACAAAGAAAGAAAATGCAACTTATATAAAGAAACTTGTTGATTCCCCCCATACTTCCACATTGTCACAGGCAGCGCTAGAAACATTGGCCATCATTGCCTATAAACAGCCAATCACTCGAGCTGAAATTGAGGAAATTCGCGGTGTGAAAACAGAAAGACCGTTGCATACACTAATGGCAAAAGCGTTAATAAAAGAAGTTGGCCGTGCAGAAGGTACAGGAAGAGCCTACCTATATGGAACAACGAAAGAATTTCTGGACTATTTTGGTCTGAAAAGTATTGAAGAACTACCCCAGCTTCCCGAAAAGGCGGAAGATGAATTTATTCAGGAAGAGGCAGATCTATTTTTTGAAAAATTTCAGGAGACGATTAATTCTTAATTTTCCAATACTTACTTAAATTTATGATAAAATAAATGTAGGTTAATTATTCAATTCTTTCACGACATGTTAAAAAGATTTACAAGTGATATTGTCATTGGCCAAGGAGTGGGATTAATTTGTTAATTAAAAAGTGTAATGGCTTTGAATTAGAAAAGGAACAATCAAATACTTCTGAGGACTTTTTTAACAGAAGCATCGTTACTTTTTCTGAAGATGGTGAGGAAAAAACGCTGCACGTTTTATATGTTAGGTATTTCGATGAATTCTTCCATGAATTCACTCCGTACAAGCAAGACCCGATTATGGTTCAGGAAAACAATGAGGTTTTGTTTAAAGACATCGTAGCGCTTGTATGTCTCTTGAAAAATCCAGGCCTGCGCAGCCGAAAACGACTTTATATTAATTCAAAGCAGGAATTTGCTTCTTATTTTCAAGATATCAATTATAATAAATTACCTGAAATTTTTCTTTCTCTTAACCAAAAGAAAGAATATGAGCTTCGTTCTCCGCTAGAGTTCATTATGCAGCCAAAATAAGTAATGTTTACGAAGTAAAAAATTTAGGGGGTTAACAATGGGCAATACATTGGTAAAAACACAATTAAATGATGTAAAGAATTTTTTAGGGAAGACAATTTTAACATTAGAGGATTTTTTAAATGAAGCAACGATTTCGCAATTAGACTTGGAAAATGAAGAAGATCGTAATTATAATAAATTGATCTTTGCAAATTTGCGGAAATTAATTGTTTATAGTGAAGAAGGTTTAGATGTGTGCTCCGTAATTTTGCAAGGCAGTCCTTTTCAAAAAGCAGCGGCAGAAAAAACTCTTTATAAAATTTATCATCAATGTATAGAAGAGTTTTTCTCACCGAAGAATGATGCCTGGTACGAAGACAGCAGGTCAGCTTACACGGGAAGAAACTCTATCAAGTTTTATCGAAACATTTCTGACAGTATTGTACAGTTGGTCAAAAGTTTAGAAGGTGAGTTTCAAAGGATTAGGGAAGAACTTGAGTATTATGAAACAGATTATCGAACAAAAATGATCCAATCAAAATAAGATTATCATTGAAAGGGCGGTCCTATTATTAGGGCGGCCTTTTATCATGTTCTTTTTTTGCTCTCACCCTCATACCATCTAGGTAGGCTACTTATAAAGCATCCTATTGTCAGGAAGAAGGGATAGAATGGATCGTTTTAGTCGTTATGTAAACGAACTGTTTGAGTGGAATGAGCAAATGAAACAGTTTCTTCAATCAGAAAAGGAGGGAGGAAATTCTGATTTATGGGAACATCTTGATAATTTCACTGAATTAATTGAAAACACAGGCAGACAATTATCAAATGAAGAGCTACTAACCCTTCAAGCGAAGGCTGAGCATATCCATGAGCAAATGGAAAATTATTTTAAAAGAAAACAAGAAGGCGGAGTCATTTGGGTGGCAGAAAAAGTTGTACCCGCTGGGGGCCATACACTCCCTGACCTTCCCTACCCCTATAATGCACTGGAACCATATATTTCAGAGGAAATCATGAAGCTTCATCACGATAAGCATCACCGAGCATATGTTGATGGATTAAATAAAGCAGAAATTAATCTTAAAAAAGCAAGGGAAACTAACGATTTTTCATTAATTAAACATTGGTCACGAGAGCTTGCCTTTCATGGGTCTGGACATTATCTTCATACGATTTTTTGGAAAAACATGAGCCCCAATGGCGGGGATCATCCAAAAGGACTGTTAAAAGGTGAAATTGAGAAATACTTTGGAAGTTTTGCGGCGTTTAAAAAGCAATTTTCTGAAGCGGCTAAGCAAGTAGAAGGAGTAGGCTGGGCCATATTAGTTTGGTCCCCACGAGCAAGGCATTTAGAGATACTGCAATCTGAACGACATATGCTATTGACCCAGTGGGATACCATTCCACTCTTAGTATTAGATGTTTGGGAGCATGCTTATTATCTTCAGTATAAAAACAAAAGGCCGGATTATGTCGACAATTGGTGGAACTTAGTCAATTGGCATGATGTAGAAATGCGGTTTGAAAAAGCAGCGGACATCAAATGGCCAGCATTTTAGGGTATCAAAAAATCAATAAGCAGACGGCAAATTGTCGTCTGCTTTTGTTTTTCTTCAGCAAATTGTCATAACAAGCCTCGTCCTGCATAAACTTGTACAAGAAAAATGAAATGCTTCAGTGCCTTCCTTGGCACTGAAGCTAGATAACTTTACAAGGGGACGAGGTTAATCTAATGAGAATGATTTGGAAGCTAGTTATGTTTTCCCTCATAGTCTCAATATTCATTGCTAACATTCCTCAAAAGGTGGATGCTTCAGTTTCCGTAAGTGCAGCAAGTGCGGTTTTGATAGAGCAGAAATCAGGTCGTATCCTTTATGAGAAAGATGCCTACACAAAAAGGAGAATCGCAAGTATAACGAAGATAATGACTGCGAAACTAGCAATCGAATCGGGGAAAATGAATCAATATGTAAAAGTTAGCGAACAAGCGACTCGTGCAGAAGGATCGTCAGTCTATTTAAAGCCAGGCGAAAAAATTAAGCTTAAGGACCTAGTATATGGGTTGATGCTAAGGTCCGGAAATGACACGGCTGTAGCAATCGCCGAGTATGTTGGGGGAAGTGTAGAGGGATTTTCCTATTTAATGAATCTAAAGGCAAAGGAAATCGGGATGTTAAATACCCATTTTGCCAATCCACATGGACTTGATGACCGTGAAGACCATTACTCAACAGCCTATGACATGGCCGTGTTAATGCGCTATGCCATGCAGGATAAAACCTTTAAGAAAATCTCTGGTACAAAGGTATATAGAGCACCAAACCCCACAGAAGATTGGGACCGTATCTGGAAAAATAAAAACCGCTTGCTAACAAAGTATAAATATACAACCGGTGGGAAAACAGGTTATACCAAACGAGCCAAAAGGACATTGGTAACATCTGCAACAAAAGGAGATATGAGCCTAATTGCAGTAACCTTGAACGGACCAGACGATTGGAATGATCATATTTCCATGTATGAGAGTGGATTTAAAGGGTTTGATATGGCTGAAGTATTACCTGAGGGTAAAATTGAGGATGTAAAAAATAAGTATTATAAGAATCATTTATACGTAAAGAAAGCAATTGTTTATCCTGTAACGAGCGAGGAAATGGACTTATTTTCTATTAAATATAAGTTGAATAAGCCTGTCAAAAAATTTGATAATGACAAGAAGAATGAAAAAATTGTTGGAAAGGCAGCAGTTTACTTAGATGGAAGAGTTGTTCAAGAAACTCCGATTTACTATCAGAATGTGCCCGAGCAGAAAAAAGGGTTGTTGGATTTTGTAAAGGAAATTTTTCTTATCTTTATTGGTGTAAAGTCCAATGGTTAATTATATCTGGGTGTTTATGACTGTTGTTGGGTTTATTTTCGCGCTATTCAATGGGACAATGGCTGAAGTGAATAAAGCAATATTTGATGGGGCGAAAGAAGCGGTGACCCTTTGTATTGGACTTATCAGCGTTCTCGTCTTTTGGCTTGGAATGATGCGGATTGCGGAGGAGTCCGGGCTTTTAGAACGTCTATCTAAACTTTTTCGACCGCTTGTCAAACGATTATTTCCTGAAGTACCTGTAAGCCATCCAGCAATGGGCTATATTTTATCAAATATGATTTCTAATATGTTCGGTTTGGGAAATGCAGCCACTCCTCTTGGTATTAAAGCGATGGAAGAACTAAAAAAGTTAAATGGGGGAAAGGATTCAGCGAGCAGATCCATGGTTACCTTTTTAGCAATTAATACTGCAAGTATTACCATTATTCCAACAACTGTCATTGCGATTAGAATGAATTATCATTCTGCATCTCCTACTGAGATAGTCGTTCCAACGATTATAGCAACCATTATCTCTGCGTTAGGTGCAATCTTAATTGACCGTTATTTCTATTATCGCAGAAGCAGAAAAGGATGAAAAAACATGGAGATGATATCGGTTATTTCGTTAACATTTATCCCCTTACTAATTGGGTTTATTCTATTATATGGTACCTTCAAACGCGTCCCAACCTATGAAAGTTTTGTTGAAGGTGGAAAAGAAGGCATTAAGATTGCCTTTTCAATTATCCCCTTCCTTGTTGGTATGCTTGTGGCCATTTCAATTTTTCGAGCGTCCGGTGCATTAGACGCTTTAATGAATTGGATTCGACCGATGATGAAATCAATTGGAGTACCCGCGGAAATAGTGCCATTATTGATTATCAGGCCTATTTCTGGAAATGCTGCACTGGGAATGACAAGTGATTTAATTGGCGTTTATGGGCCAGACTCATTTATTGGCCGCCTGGCTTCTGTTTTGCAAGGGAGTACAGACACAACCTTTTATGTTTTAACCGTCTATTTCGGCGCAGTTGGTATAAAAAAAATGGGGGATGCCCTAAAAGTAGGTCTACTTGCCGACGTAGTCGGAATTATCGCTGCAATTGTAGTAGTTTCGATGTTTTTTGGAACAAAATAATATAAAATGAATGAGCATGTTCAATTTGAACATGCTATTTTAATATTTTTCTGTAATAATACCCGTGACTTTGAAAAGTGAAGAAATTATGTCATAATTCATTAGGATAGGTTTCTGTGTTCGTTACCCTAGTAATAAGGAAATTACTATTTCTGAAAAGGAAACCAATGGCTCTATGGAGCCATCTTATTTTTTATACAGATAAATTCGAGGTGGAATGAATGGAAAGATTGCAAAAAGTAATTGCTCGAGCGGGCATTGCTTCAAGAAGGAAATCTGAGGATTTAATTAAAGAAGGGCGTGTAAAGGTTAACGGAAAGGTTGTTACAGAGCTTGGTCTCAAGGTATCTTCATCTGATAAGGTAGAGGTAAATGAAATACAGATTGAGAAAGAAGAACCTGTTTATTTCCTTTTATATAAACCAAGAGGAGTTATTTCAAGTGTGAACGACGAGAAGGGTAGAAAGGTAGTGACGGATTTCTTTCCGCATTTAAAAGAAAGGATTTATCCCGTTGGCCGCCTTGATTATGATACATCAGGATTATTAGTGTTAACGAATGATGGAGAATTTGCTAATTTACTCATGCATCCGAAAAGTGAAATAGACAAAGTTTATGTTGCAAAAATAAAAGGCATTCCCTCAAAGGAAAACCTAAGGAAGCTTGAAAAAGGAATCCGTCTAGAAGATGGAAAAACAGCTCCAGCTAGAGTGAAATTGCTTTCAGCAGATAATAAAAAACAATCGGCCATTGTTGAAATAACCATCCATGAAGGTAGAAATCGTCAAGTTAGAAGGATGTTTGAAGCAATTGGTCATGATGTATTGAAATTAAAGCGTGAACGATATGCCTTCTTAACACTAAATGGTTTAAAAACGGGCGATGCAAGAGAGCTAACCCCACATGAAGTAAAGCAGCTAAGGGCACTGGGGTTAGGCTCAACCAAAAAAAATTCATAAAACCGTCACAAATGCTATTCTTCATTTACACGGTTTTTGTGTTGCAAAATGCTATAATTAGACAAACTGTGTCATGTGATTTACTGGAGGGGAATTAATTGAAAAAGCGGCGATTAGTTGTAAGAACTATCATACTACTTTTACTAGGGGCTGCCGTTGTTTATACGCTATATGCTAATTTTACACAAGATAATAAACAAAAAGTGGCGGTTGATAGCTTAGCTCCTGATTTTGCATTAGTTGATATGCAAGGAAATAAACATCGGCTTTCAGATTATCGCGGCCAAGGGGTTTTCTTAAATTTCTGGGGAACATGGTGCCCGCCTTGTAAAAAGGAAATGCCGTATATTAATAATCAGTATCATCAGTATAAGGACAAAGGGGTACAAGTTTTAACAGTAGATATTCAAGAATCTAAACTTGCAGTTAATCAATTTGCTGACCGTCTTAAGCTGGATTTTCCGATTATGATTGATACAGATAAGGAAGTAATGAATACTTATGGAATTGATCCGCTGCCAGCTACATTTTTGATTGATAAGAATGGCAAGGTCGTTAAATATTATACGGGTGAGTTAACAGAAGAGAAAATTAGGGAATTTATGGAGAAAATAAAACCTTAGGTTGTTGGGAGTTTTTTCAATGAAAGATGTTAAATGTGAATGCGGGCATGTAAATCCACATGGAACTGTTTTATGTGAGGCATGCGGAAAAGTGCTGGATGAGAAAATTAACCCTGCAGAACTTCTCGATATGCGCTATGAAGGAAGTGCAAGACGTTCACAAACATATAATAAAACATTTATTGATAAAATATGGAACTTTTTTTCATCAGTAAAGGTTGGCGTTTGGCTGATTATTATTACCTTAATTGCTTCATCACTTGGTACGATTTTGCCGCAGGAAATGTATATAGACTTGCCTGCAGATGTTTATTACGAGCAAGAATATGGTTGGGTTGGTAAATTATATTACCAATTAGGTTTTAATAATTTATATGGTTCCTGGTGGTATTTATTATTAATTGCGATGATCGGTATATCCTTGGTCATTTGTAGTCTCGATCGGGTGGTGCCATTATATAAGGCCCTTAAGGCCCAAAGGGTTACAAGACACGAAGGTTTTTTAAAACGTCAGCGCATTTTTGGTGTGAACGAAAGTGCAGATGAAAATGATCTTACGATAATTAAGAAGCATTTAAAGGCAAGACGTTACCATGTCCGCGAAGAAAATGGAGATATCTTAGCTGAAAAAGGGCGTTTTTCTCGCTGGGGTCCGTATGTAAACCATGTTGGATTAATAATTTTCTTACTCGGCGGGATGCTGCGCTTTATTCCTGGAATGTATGTAAATGAGAACCTTTGGGTCAGGGAGGGAGAAACAGCTCTTGTTCCTGAGACAGAAGGACAGTTCTATCTCCAAAATAACAAATTCATTTTAGAACACTATGATAAAAATAAAGACAAAACATTTGAAAAGGCTATTAATATGGCTGGAGATGTTGTGAAAAATTATCAATCGAATGTTGTTCTTTATAAGCGTGTTGGAAATAATCTACCTGGCGAGAAACCAAAGCTCAAGAAAGTAACAGAATATAAGGTAAGAGTAAATCTCCCTCTCACCTTTGAAGGTTATTCTGTCTTCCAAGCTTCATTCCGAAATGAACTCAATACGATGTCATTTTCATTAACAAATAAAAATACAAAAAAAGCCATTAACGATCTTAAAATTGATCTTACAGATCCGAAGATGAAGTATGATCTTGGTAATGGGTATTCTGTTGAAATTCTAAACTACTTTCCAGATTTCGAATTTGCGGAAAATGGGGAGCCAACAACAAAATCACGAGTTCCAAACAACCCTGCCTTTGTCTTCCGGATGGTATCCCCTGAAAAGCCAAAAGGGGAAACAAGTTTCGTTGCCATCAAGCAAACCATCGAGCCATTTGGGGCTAATCAATATAAAATGGCATTTAAAGGAATCGAAACAAAGAATGTTTCAGGATTTATTGTTCGGAAGGATTCAACATTATGGGCGATTATATTAGGTGGAATCATATTTATGATTGGCGTCATACAAGGAGCCTATTGGAACCACCGTCGAATTTGGATTCAAAATAAAAATGGACAAATTTGGGTTGCAGCTCATACAAACAAAAATTGGTATGGACTAAAAAAAGAAATTGAAACAGTTTTGACAGATACGAAACTTGAAATGCCAGACGATCAAGTTCAAAGGGAAGATACTGATAAACCTAAGGATAAGGAGAGTGTCTAGTTGGCAACAATAAGTAGTAATTTATTATTTATTTCTTTTATACTATATTTAATTGCAACCCTGTTTTTCGGAGGGTCTATTAAATCAAAGAAGCCATCGAATGAAAAGGAAGCAACCAACAAATGGGGGAAGATTGCTGTACTGTTAACAATTGTTGGTTTTGTTTCACAACTGGGTTACTTTATCACTAGATGGATTGCTGCGGGGCACGCCCCAGTTAGTAACATGTTTGAGTTCACGACATTCTTCGGAATGGCGCTTGTAGGTGCATTTATTGTCATTTATTTTATTTATCGTACAACCTTACTAGGATTATTTACAATGCCTGTCGCCCTATTGGTTATCGCTTATGCAAGTATGTTTCCAAGGGATATTACGCCATTAATACCCGCATTACAAAGTTATTGGCTGCATATTCACGTAACTACTGCGGCGATGGGGGAAGCTATTCTATCGATTAGCTTTGCGGCAGGGCTTATTTATCTCGTAAAGGCAATTGATCAAACAAAATCCAACAAACGAACCTTTTGGCTTGAAATGGTCATGTTTTCATTAGTCGCCGTACTTGGTTTCGTTGCCGTATCTTCGATATTTTCAGGGTTGGGTTACCATGAGAAATTTAATTGGGTTGATAAACACGATAACGAGGCAGTGGTTGAATATACGATGCCTGCCATTTCCGGTCCGCATGAAGGAGACTTACTAACAAAAGATGGATTTAAGCCTTTGTTCGAGGTACCAGCATTTATTAATGCCAAAAAATTAAATACAGTAATTTGGTCATTAATGGCGGGACTCGTTATTTATGGCTTAATTAGATTAATATTACGAAAACGAATTGCTGCAGCACTAAAACCGCTTGTTAAAAACATTAAATTAGACTTTGTTGACGAAATTAGCTATCGCTCTGTATTAATCGGTTTCCCAGTATTTACTCTGGGTGCACTCATTTTTGCAATGATATGGGCACAAATGGCTTGGTCACGATTTTGGGGATGGGACCCAAAAGAAGTTTGGGCATTAATAACATTTCTATTCTATGCAGCATTTTTACATCTTCGTCTTTCAAAAGGGTGGCACGGCGAAAAATCTGCATGGTTAGCAGTAATCGGCTTTGTAATAATTATGTTTAACCTTGTTGCAGTCAATCTCGTTATTGCTGGCTTACATTCCTATGCCGGTTGATCATTCGCAATTGGGACATGGGTAAAATTTTATAGCCTTCACTTACAAAAAGTGAAGGCTTTTTATTAAATTTTCAAGTATAGCTATTGTTGTCAAATTATTGACACTTTTTATAGGAGTAATTAGCATGAAAATATAGCATAAAACAATACCGTTTTGTAAAATTAACTCCATGGGGGGATTAATAATGGAAAAAGACGTGAAAATTTTAGTTGTAGATGATGAGGAAAGAATTCGCCGCTTATTAAAAATGTATTTAGAGCGTGAAGATTATACAATTGATGAAGCTGAAGATGGGACCGAGGCTTTAGCAAAAGCGTTTGCCAATGACTATGATGTTGTTCTTCTTGACCTGATGATGCCAGGGAAAGACGGAATTGAAGTTTGTCGTGAATTAAGAGAAAAGAAGGCAACACCGGTAATCATGCTTACTGCTAAAGGGGAAGAAATTAATCGCGTCCAAGGTTTTGAAGTGGGCACTGATGACTATATAGTCAAACCATTTAGTCCGAGAGAGGTTGTCTTGCGTGTCAAGGCCTTGTTAAGAAGGTCTTCACAAACAAGTTACCTGCAAACGGAAACGACAACGAAAGACGTCATTGTATTCCCACACTTAACCATTGATAATGATGCACACAGGGTAGCAGCAGACGGTAAAGAAGTAAGTTTAACGCCAAAAGAATATGAATTGCTCTATTTCTTAGCGAAGGCGCCAGATAAAGTTTTTGACCGTGAACAGTTACTTAAAGAAGTTTGGCATTATGAATTTTTCGGGGATCTACGTACAGTTGATACGCATGTAAAGCGTCTCCGTGAAAAATTAAACAAAGTTTCTGAACAAGCTGCAAGAATGATTGTTACAGTTTGGGGTGTAGGCTATAAATTTGAGGTTATTAATGAATGACATTATTAAGAAGTGTTGTAGGAAAGCTATGGTTAACGATCCTTTTATTAGTATCTTTTGTGCTATTCATCTTAACAATCATGCTTCTCGAATTTTTCCAAAACTACAATACTCTTGAGATGAAAAAGGATTTGACCAATACAGCTGAGAAAATTGCGAACGTTTTAGAAAAACATCCTAATGAAAAATTTCCACTTGGATTAGAGATATCCTGGGAGATTATTGATAATGTCAACAATGTAGTAATTGTTAAAAAGGACAGTGAAATCTATTACTCTCCAAACACGGATCTTTCCAATAGGTTATCCTTAACTGATATTAAAAATGACCCGAAATTATCACAAGTATTTAAAAAAGATAAGTCCGTTGAAAAAATTTCCACCCTTTCGTTTAATGAAGATGAAAAGGAAGCTAAGTATTCAATTATTGGTGTACCTTTGCATTTGCCCGGGGATGAAAAAAGTGCAGTTTTTATTTATCAATCATTGGAAGTAATGCAAGAAACAACCCATGAAACGACTAAATTTATTTTACTTGTTGCGGGTGTTGCCATTATCCTAACAACTATTTTTGCCTTCTTTTTGTCTACAAGAATTGCAGCTCCCTTAAGAAAGATGAGAGAAGCAGCCTTTGAAGTAGCCAGAGGAAAATTTGATACAAAAGTACCCATCCTTACACATGACGAAATTGGTGAACTAGCAACTGCTTTTAATCAAATGGGAAGACAATTAAAATTCAATATGAGTGCACTTAGCCAAGAAAAAGAGCAATTATCGAGTATCCTTAGCAGTATGGCAGATGGTGTTATTACCTTTAATCGGGATGGGGCGATTCTAATCACCAATCCTCCAGCAGACCGCTTTCTTCAATATTGGTATTATGAAATGGGTGGAATTAGTACGGATTCCGAGGCCATACCACCAGAGGTAATGGATCTATTTCAGCGAGCAGTCGATACTGAAGCAGAACAAATGGGTGAAATTTCATTCCAAGGCAGACATTGGGTCATCCTAGTTAGTCCATTATATAGTAACCGTTTTATTCGCGGTGCAGTAGCCGTTCTGAGGGATATGACTGAGGAAAGACAGTTAGATAAAATGAGACAAGACTTTATTGCAAACGTTTCTCATGAGCTTAGAACGCCAATATCGATGTTGCAGGGCTATAGTGAGGCAATCGTTGATGATATTGCTGAATCCCAAGAAGAGAAAAAGGAAATGGCAAAGGTCATTTATGATGAATCCTTGCGTATGGGCCGGCTTGTTAATGAATTGCTAGATTTAGCCCGAATGGAAGCCGGACATCTTCAATTAACAATGGAGGAAACTAATATCTCTTCATTTATCAATCGAATTATCCACAAGTTCCAGGGATTAGCTAAAGAAAATGAAATTCAATTATTTGCAGAGATAGATAATGAAATCACCTCCATTTCCTTTGATCCTGATCGAATCGAACAGGTTCTCACAAATTTAATTGATAATGCCATAAGACATACACCTAAAGGCGGTTCTGTTAAATTAAGTGTGACTTCAGAAGATAAGGGCGTAATGATTAGAGTTAAAGATTCTGGGTCGGGTATTCCTGACGAAGATTTACCTTTTGTGTTTGAACGGTTTTATAAGGCTGATAAAGCTCGAACGAGAGGAAGAGCAGGAACAGGACTTGGACTAGCCATAGCTAAAAATATTATGGATGCACATCGTGGTCATATTTCTGTTCAGAGTAAACTAGGTCAAGGAACGACATTTTCCTTTTTAGTGCCTCGAAAATAGTAAAATGAACAAGTATTTTGCCGATTGTTCTTGATTCACGAGGAACAATAAAAATAGAAAGCTAAGAGCTCATCCATTAACAGGATGAGTTTTTTGTATCAAATTTTTAGGAAATGAATTCCAATTTATACCTTCCTTTTTGTCACAAAAAAGTCTATATTTATAAGGTGAAACCTTTTATACATATAAATCGACTAATATTATGAACGGGGAGGGGAATTGATGGACTCCGTTTTCGATGAACTTTACCAAAAATATCATCATGACGTTTTTCAATTTCTACTTTATATGGTCAGGAACAAAGAACATGCCGAGGATCTTGTCCAAGAAGTCTATATAAGAGTCTTTAAATCTTATCGCCGTTTTGAAGGGAAAAGCAGTGAGAAAACCTGGTTGTTTTCGATTGCAAGAAATGTAGCCATTGACTTCTTCCGAAAACAAAAGGGATGGAAAGAACGTTTACTCGAAAAATTTGATTGGTCCACCGATCAGCTGAAAGATGGATATCCTATACCAGAAGAAATCACGGTACAAAAGGAAGAAATCAGGTGGGTTTACAACTGTCTAGAATATTGCACAATGGATCAAAGAGCAGTTATTATTCTGCGATATATTCAAGATTTATCGATTGCTGAAACAGCCCAAGCATTAGGATGGACAGAAAGCAAGGTGAAAACGACACAGCACCGTTCGTTAAAGGTATTGAAGAAACATATGGAAATGTCTTATCAGAAGGAGGGAGCGGCAAGTGAAAAAGTCAGAGTGGAGCGATAAGCAGCTCGAAGAACTATTAAGGCAAATGCCCAAAATACAAGATGATCGCAATCCTCGTGACATTTATCAGAATCTTTCTATAAAAAAGACAAAAATAAAACAATGGCTCCTGCCTGGCCTTGCTACTGCATGTGCATTGCTCATTTTCTTCATCTTAGTTCCTAAATTAATGGTCGGAACCCAATACTCAGAGGATAAAGCAAGTCAAAAAAATGCTTCATCTGGGCAGGAAATGCAAACAGCGGATGAGGATTCCTCCAGTGCTTTGAAAAAAGAAGATGACAATTTAAAAGCAAAGACCTTTTCAGCAGCTGAGAATAATGAACTTTTAAAAACAGCAGTCTATGATGATGAAGTAGACAATGGAAGGGTCTTAACTTATTGGATTCCAGATCCGCAAGCGCAAATACTTGTTCCAGTTTCCACTATAGTAAATGATTCAAATGATAAATCATGGCTAACTATATTTAATGAAAACATGGTGAGTTTAAAGGAAGAAGAATGGGGTTTAAGCGAATTTTATCCACTTAATGCTACGCTGAAGCTTGATAATAAAAATAAAGCTGTTTTGGTTGATGTGTCGTCAACCCATCAGTACGGCCAAGGATCAACAACAGAAACAAATTTTATGAATGTATTACAAAAAGATATTTCTTCGAACAGTAATATAAAAAAAATCCGATTTTCAACAAATGGTGAGCCTGGAATTGAACTAGGGAATCTTGGCAGGAAAGAGGAAATTGAAGTCGTCCAAAAGAAGAATCATGCCTTCTTCTTTTATTTTTCCAAAGATAGTGAAATCCCCTACTTAGTTCCATCAATAGAGACGTATACTGATATTAATAGGGCTTTGGAGGCAATGAAGAATGATCAGCCCTTATTAGGGTTAAAAAGTTCACTTTTTCCTGCTCTGCCGATTAAGGATGTATCCATTAAAGAAAAAACTTTACTAGTTACAATAGATGAAAATTCGAGTCTACGAGAAGACCAAGTTACGATTAACGCTTATGAGTCCTTGTTATTAACAGCTAAAGAATTTGGTTTAGAAAAAGTCATTATAAAAAATTCGCCTATAAAAAAAATCGGAACATTTGACCTATCAAAGGAAAACAAAGTCCCGCGTGCGCCAAACCTACAGACGCTTCAATAATTATTCTCAATCAACCCCTAGTGGTTGATTTTTTTTATCATGAATAAAATAACTATAATCTCCAAATTATAACAAGTATGTCTAATCGCTCCTCCACCAAGGTATATGTTCTAAAGGTGAAACAACTAACATATGGTGTGGAGGAGGAAAAGAACTAAGGAGGTTGAATGAAGAAAATGCGAGACTACATAAAAAGGGTTCTTATTGCCCTAATTATGGCGCTATGTATCAGTTTGTTATTTTTAGGTGGAATACATTCCGAAGCAAGTATGAAGGATGAGAAAGAGATAAAGGATGGGTGGATATGGCCTGCAGACGGTATTATTTCTGATACATATGGAACGAGAATGGGTAAACATAAGGGAATTGATATTGCTGGAAAATTGAACACCCCTGTTCTTGCCGTCGATGATGGTCAAGTAGTTAAATCCTATTATTCGAATACATACGGAAATGTAGTATTTATAAAACATCCAAGTCATTTTGTTACTGTCTATGCCCATTTAAACAAGCGAACTGTATTAGAAGGTCAAAGTATTAAGCAGGGAACCGTAATAGGGAAAATGGGGAGAACAGGACAAGCTACTGGGACCCATCTTCATTTTGAAACCCACCAGCATGAGTGGAGATATGATAAGAAATATGCATTGGATCCAGAAAAGTTCTTAGGAAAAGCGGACACAGGCGAGAATGTACAGGGTGGAATAGCTGGAATCAATGACGATGTATTAGAAGCAAGCTCCCATGTAAAACTTCAAAAGGAAGACAAAACAGAGAAAGGAAAAAAACAATATATCGTCAAACAAGGCGACACATTGTACTCCATTTCGAGGAAAAGAAATATGACGGTAACACGTATTAAACAACTTAACCATCTGTCCTCGGATCTTATTAAACCTAAGCAAGTATTAAATGTAAATTGAGATAATAAACAACCCGTGGACTCAAGTGTCTGCGGTTTTTTTTTTGGAAACTGTTTAAAAAAGTTACAAATGCGTTAAAACGTAAACCTTTTACTTAACAAAAAATGCAGGAAGCAGTATAATTATATTTGTAATTATATATCGATCTATCTTCGGGGCAGGGTGAAATTCCCGATCGGCGGTATTTGAGTGAAACTCATAAGCCCGCGAGCCTTTATGGCAGGATTTGGTGTGATTCCAAAGCCGACAGTATAGTCTGGATGGGAGAAGATGGAGGTTCTGCAGACGTTCAAAAAATTAATGTTTAATGAACGTTTATTAAGCGTGCCTTTGTAAACTCCCTCAAGTAGATTTTCTTGAGGGAGTTTTTATTTACTTAGGTCTCGACTGTTTGCTGAACCTCTCTTCCTAAACGCGATGGATCAAAAAAGGAGAGAGGAAGATGAAGAAGATGAAGAAACAGAGGAAAATGAATGTAAGGGCTTATGTGTCAATTGGAATGTTGAGCAGTATTGCATTTCTGTTAATGCTAATACAATTTCCATTGCCTTTATTCCCAAATTTCTTGTTTGTCGATTTCAGCGACATCCCAGCATTAATTGCCACATTGATTTTTGGACCAATTGCAGGAATATTAGTTGAGTTTTTTAAAAATGTCCTTAATTATATTCAGACAGGAAGTTTTACAGGAATTCCTGTTGGCCATATAGCCAATTTTGCTGCTGGCATTGTGTTTATCCTGCCAACATATTTCGTATATAATAGACTCAAAACTAGAAAAGGTATGACATTAGCGTTAATCGCCGGGACAGCTATAATGGCGGTAATGATGAGTTTGTTAAATTACTTCTTCATTTTACCGGCTTATACTGCTCTTATGGGATTCCCTGATATGCGTAATTTGGTAGTCCCTGCTATCTTACCTTTTAACTTAATAAAAGGTGTTATGATGTCATCCATCTTTATGCTTCTGTTCATTCGGATGCAGGCATGGATTAATAAGAACACAACAATTAAAAGCGTCTAATAAATAAAAACAACAGGATGGACCCATTCCTCCTGTTGTTTTTTTGTAAAAAATTAAAACCTCTCCCTTAAAAAGGAGAGAGGTAGTAGCTTAACATTTGTTTTACCTAAATATTATTCAAATTTAGTTGGATTGCCATCAAAAGCTTCGTCAGCTACCTTAATGGAATCAGTAGGACAGCCTTCAAAAGCATCCATCATATCATCGATTAATACATCTGGAATTTCAACAATTCCTTCATTATCATCAAGAGTTACAAATGCAATGCCTTCATCATCATAATCATAAATATCTGGTGCTGCTGCGCCGCAAGCCCCACATGCAATGCAAGTTTCCTTATCCACAATTGTGTACTTTGCCATGAAAAAAAACCTCCCAGTAATATAAACAAAATTATTCTTACACATTTTCCATTATCAAATTGAAAACGGATAACTCATATCTATTGTAAAACTGTATCGATAACTTTTCAATAGAAAAATACCCATATACCTGTAGATTATATAGTTGAATTTCTAATTCTTCCACATTTTTGGGCAACAATCTACTTTATTTCATGATAGAATAAAGAAGAAAAATGGATATTTTGTCGATAATGTACGAAAAACGGCGGGGGACTTAGTATGATGCAACTTGAATCCATTATTCTTTATAGTGTCAAACAATTAAACAGGGAACGGACGATTTACTCCGTCTATCACCTGTTGAATGGAAAAAAATCATCACAAACTATCCAAGACGCCCACCTATTTTCATTAAAAAAATTTTTTGGGATTTATGAGCAATTAACAAGGGACTCCTTTGATGAAATACATCAATCAATGGTAGAAAAAAATTGGTTAATAAATATAGGGGAACAACGATACGATGTAACGACCTCTGGAATGACACTTCTAGAAAACAAACCATTGCCCAAATATATAAATGGCTGGACCTTTCATCAAATATCCTCTCTATTTTGGGAAAGATTGTCCCTACTAATTCAGGTGGTATCCAATCTTGCTTTTAGGGAATCAAGATATATACCCATTCAAAAAAACAAAGACGTCCATATCTGGTTAAAAGCTACTCTAAAGGACATCACCGTACCTAGGATGGAGATGGGGACTACTGTCTATTCAGAGTTAAATGAATGTTTTAATACAGTGAAAGACATGGACCCATCACTTTTAGTGTTTCGGTTAACTGGTTTTCAGCAGATTGGATTAACCCCTCATCAAGTAGCAAAAAAGCTGAAGTTAGATTTTCATGATTATCAGATTGGTTTTACTAATGCCCTTCATTACTTGATTCAAAGAATAATGGAAGACGGTAATCAGTTTAAAATCTTACCTTATCTTATCCATGATCTAATGCAAGATGATGAATTAACCCTTTCCTCAAGGAAAACACAGGCATTATTATTACAAGGATATAGCCTTGATATGATTGCAAATCTTAGACACTTAAAATTAAGTACAATAGAAGATCATCTTGTTGAATTAGCCTTAAATGTAAAGGATTTTTCCATTGATACATACGTCGATAGTGAGTTACAAAATAAAATTTTGGAAGTTTCGCGGCAAAAAGTAACCAAACAGCTAAAAGTGATAAGAGAAAAAGTAGGTACTGCTACTTATTTTCAAATAAGGTTAGTTTTAGCGAAATATGGTGATAGATAATGGAATTAGAAAAGGTTTTAAAAAAACATTTTGGTTATCAAACGTTTAAGACTGGACAAAAAGAGGTAATCACCTCCATTCTTGCTGGGCAGCATACACTGGCAATGCTCCCAACTGGAACTGGAAAATCCCTGTGTTACCAACTACCTGGGATTATTTTAGATGGGCACATTTTAATTATTTCTCCTCTTCTATCATTAATGCAGGATCAAGTGGAACAATTTAAAAGATTTGGTGAAAAAAGAGTCATTGCTTTAAACTCTTTTCTTTCGGGAGAGGAAAGAAATAGGGCCCTTCATCATTTAAGTCAATATAAATTTATCTTCATATCACCTGAAATGTTGAGAGTTCCCTATATCCTTCGTAAACTTCAAGAGCTTACGATTGCATTGTTTGTTGTAGATGAAGCCCATTGTATTTCCCAATGGGGCTTTGATTTTCGCCCGGATTATTCAAAACTAGGTGAGATTCGAAAGAAATTCGGTAATCCACTAACGCTTGCACTGACAGCGACAGCTACAATAAAGGTACGACAGGACATTATTGCTTCACTTGATTTAGAGGAAATAGTAAAAATAGAATCGACCATAGACCGACCCAATATCGGCTTTTATGTAAAAGAACTATTTGATTACCGCGATAAACAAGCCAGTGTCCTCGAGTTTGTTGCCAAATTGAAAAAACCGGGAATTATTTATTTTTCAAGTAAAAAAGCTGCCGAACAGATGGCGACATTACTAACAGAAAAAGGAATCTGTCAGTCAATGGCCTATCATGGCGGATTGGATCAAAATACAAGAATACTGATTCAACAACAGTTTATCTATGGGCAATTAGATGTAATATGTGCTACGAGTGCTTTTGGCATGGGTATTAATAAAGAAAATATCCGTTTTATTATTCACTATCACATGCCAATGCAAATAGAATCTTTTCTACAGGAAATCGGAAGGGCAGGTCGTGATGGCGAACCGAGTATTGCCATCCTTTTATATTCGCCAGGGGATGAACAGCTTCCAATCCAGCTTGCAGAGAATGAATTGCCATCTGAACAGCAAATAGACTGGTTGTTTAAAAAGGTAGAACATGACCATCTTCTGAAGGATGGAAAGATCAATCTAAATACGAAACTAATGGAGCTTGGCGGTTTTACCGAGATTCAATGGAGGATTGTTGAGGACTTTGTAAATAATTCATTTCTAGAAATGGCTAGCCTTGAAAAATTACAATGCACTATTAATGATTTTGTTAAGGAAAGATTATCCATTAAGAAAAATAATATTTATTGCATGAAAAAATGGATTGAAACCAATTCTTGCAGACGTGAATATATTTTACATTATTTTGATGAAATATTGTCTAACAAGCTAAATCCATGCTGCGACATTTGCGGGCTTCAAATAAATGATTATCAAAATATTAATTCTAATCATTTTCCTTCAGTAAAAACAAATGAAAAAAACTGGAACGACTATCTTGCTAAAATTCTAATCAATTGTGAGTTGAGGGAATGAAAAAAAAGTATTTTGAATTAATTAATGAATTAACGGATAAAGATTTGCTTTTTCACCTGTACATGACACAGGGAATTCTCTGTGTGATCTCATTGATATTAGGTTTTATATTTTTTGACCATTTCTCCTATTTAAATAATATTTCTTTGAATGACTTTCATATTATTTCAATCGGACTCCCTGCCGGTATTACAGTGGTAATGGTCGATATACTTTTAATGAAATCGCTGCCTTCGTCCTTTTATGATGATGGCGGTTTGAATGAAAGAATATTTAAAAATAGAAATTTGTTTCACATCTTTATCATTGCCCTTTTAGTAGCTTTTAGTGAAGAATTATTGTTTAGAGGGATCATTCAAACAAAAGTAGGCCTCATTTTAGCAAGTATTATTTTTGCAATCATCCACTATCGATACCTTTTTAATTGGTTTTTGTTTGTAAATATTGTTATATTAAGCTTTTTTATTGGTTTAATATTTCAGTGGACAGACAATTTAGCAGTCACAATTGTTATGCATTTTGTCATTGATTTTTTATTAGGAGTATATATAAAATTTAAACGACCAATCAGAGAAGATGAACAGGGAGGAGTAGCTCCATGAATAATGAAGAACCATTCAGGGACCAAGCGGAAAGATTAAAACAGCGAATAGAAAAAATTAATGAAAAAGTCGAAGACATGGAAGTTTTGCCGCCACGGGAGCAGATACATCGCCCAAAGAGGAAAAAAACAAAATGGAAGCTAAAATATCCACTTATTCGTCTATTAGTTTTGTTCTTTATCCTCCTGCCTATAATCATATTTAGTGTAATCTCTTACCGTGACGGTGCTAAAAAAATAAATGGTGTTGAAAAACTATCAGTTGAATCAGTAGGGTATGAAACGATTAATTTGGAAAATTCTAAAGATGACGAGGAAACCCTAGAAAATCCTGATGAATCGAAGGAAGCAATTTCTGAAGCTAATGATTCAGAAGAAACTAGCCAAGAATCTAACGCCGGAGTAGAACAAACTGAAACGGCTGTGGATACATCTGTTCAACCCGAGAGTACAAATGAAAACAAAACGGATTCTCAGGTATCAGATATTAATAGTGAAAAAGAAAAAGAATCAGAAACTAGCGTAGTATCGACAGAACCAGAAGATAGTAAAATCATTTCTCATACGGTTAAACCAAATGAAAACCTTTATAGGATAGCAATGACGTATTATCAGTCCCCAAAGGGAATGGAAATTATTGTGGAGGCAAACCATCTAACGAGTAACCAACTAAATGCAGGGCAGGTTTTGAAAATACCAATAAACAATTAACCGATCCAAAAGTGATCGGTTTTTTTTTATAGAAAAACATAATAGAAGGGACAAGTTCATATGTATATACAGAGAAATGGAGGGTGATAAAAATGGATTCTCCAATCCAATTACTTGAAAATACTGATCAGGCAACGAAGCAGGCTCTTGAAAATGTAAGAAAACGAAAAGAAAAATTTGACCGTTTTAAAAAGCGGCATATTCTTTCAATTTGGGCCACAATTATTTTAGCAGCTAGTTTCTTAACCTATTTGTATATCACAGTTGCCAGTATTTATTCCTATTCCTTTGCTGCAATGTTTTCTGCGTTTGTAAATGACTCCAATAATTTAACATTGTTGGTTTTTTGTGTCGGAATGTACGGTACAATGAATTTACTGAAAGAAAAAAAAGACAAAGCAGAAAAGGAATATCATGAATTAAGATGTGAAATCGTCGACCGCAGTAAGGATTATTGGAAAAAAGAAGAAGAATGGAAATCACGTCACATTGTTTTTGAAATGATGAAAACAAAATATGACATAAACTTATATCATGAAAAAAAATAAGAAGCAGACTAACTGCTTCTTATTTGATTAGAAAATCGTCTTTTTACCCTGTTGGTCTTTTAAAATTTCCACTGCTTCCCGGAAACGTTGCGAATGAATGATTTCCCGTTCACGTAAGAAGCGCAGACTATCATTGATATCAGGATCATCACTTATGTTAATCAACCACTGGTAGGTAGCCCTTGCCTTTTCTTCTGCTGCAATATCTTCATATAAATCTGCAATTGGGTCACCCTTAGCGGTTATATAAGTTGCTGTAAATGGAACTCCTGCGGCATTATGGTAGTATAATGCACTATCATGGTCAGCATAATGTGCTCCCAATCCAGCTGCTTTCATTTGCTCAGGCGTGGCGTCTTTCGTTAATTTGTAGACCATTGTAGCAATCATTTCGAGGTGGGCGAACTCTTCTGTACCGATATCTGTTAGAAGGCCAATTACCTTATCTGGAATCGTGTATCGTTGGTTTAAGTATCGGAGTGCAGCAGCAAGTTCGCCGTCGGCACCCCCATATTGCTCAATTAAATATTTTGCTAAGGTTGGATTACAAGTACTGACTCGAACAGGGTATTGTAATTTTTTCTCATAAACCCACATTAAGCTCTTCCCTCCCTTTAATTAAACTTGCCACGGCCATGGGGTATCTTTCCAGTTCCATGGATATCCGGAGTAGCTATTTCCAAATTGAAGCAATGGACCAAATTGGCTTTCAAATGCCTTTTTGATACGTTTTCGTTCTTTTGCGTAATGATTGAATTGATTGATTGCCTCTAGGTCATCAGGATGGGTATCTAAATATAATGTGAGTTCTACTAAAACAAAGTCAACCGTTTGAAGCTGCTCCATTATTTGATAATATTCGGCAGGGACCTGTTTCATGTTGGCAGGCCCCCTTTTGCTTTCTCCAAGGAATTGTACCAAGGATCATAGAAGTCCTTCCAGAGCGTGCCAGCTCTCAATGCTTCTTGCGGTGAAAATTGTGGAAGATTAGGTGGTTGAAAGCCCATATATAAATGTGGCGGGGTAGAGTAAGTTTTTTCAGGAATTGGCTTGCAAGGGTCAAACGGACTCGCATAAGGATGATAGGTTTTAAAGTGTGTATTCATTTTAGCCCTCCCTTTATCAACATCATTAAATAATATGAAATTCTCCTTTTTCTATGTCATAATCTTAAAATATAAAAGGTTTTTTCCAAGTAAAGTTGAAGTATACTGAAGGTCGGATTGCTTGTCTGTCTGAAATTGCCCATCAGTACCATGAGCATATTATTTCACTTGTTACTTTTGATGAAACTGATAAACTTGTCCGAAGAATTGTTATGAAGGTTGAAAGGAAGAACAATATTGACAAATTTACAAAGAGGCTGGAAGAACATGGGTTCAGAATTTTAAGTATCGAAGAGGACCAATAACTGAATTAGGTAATATTTTCAATCCTTCTCATACATTGTATGGGAGGGATTTTTATGTATAAAAAAGTATTGACGGATTTGGTTATTTTTCTAAGTGGATATCTGCTCATTAAATGGATTACGATTCCTCATCCATTTGTCCTTTCTGAGTTCTTTATAGTGCTTGTAATAAATCCATTAAAATTTTTTGTAGCTTCAGTGGTTTTTTTTATTGGATTTCTCGTTACCGGAAAAGTTATTCGTGAGCTGTTACATAGGACAAGAAAAATGGGGCAGAAACGAGAAAAATTAGGTATGAATCTTTTCTTGGAGTATCTCTTCCTTTTTTTTATTTTTTTCCTTCTTTTTAAAATGGGATGGGAGCAAACCCTTGTCTTTTTTAGTTTAAGTCTTTTTTATGGTATGATTTCCATTGAACTTTAAGTTAAGAAATGGGGAAAAGGAAATATGGTTATTAGTTTAGTTGTCCTGTTCATCGGTGGTGTATGTCTTCTTATATATATGTTACGTGAAGCATTTTTAAATAAAGTAATAGAACATGAATTATCTTTTTCTGACTTTCCTAAATCTCTTGGCAGTGTTTCGATCTTTTTTATATCGGATATTCATAGGAGAAAGATATCTGATAAAATTATTAACCCTGTTAAGGGGAAGGCAAATATAGTTGTAATCGGCGGAGATTTAACAGAAAAAGGGGTTCCTTTTGAGAAAGTTAAAGCAAACTTGTTGAAACTAAAGCAAATTGGTCCTGTCTACTTTGTATGGGGAAACAATGATTATGAAGTAGATTATCATAAATTAGATGCCATCCTCCTGGAGTTAGGTATTAAAATATTAGATAACACCGCTGTGACTTTTGAATCAGCAGAAGGTGAAAAATTTTGTTTACTTGGTGTAGATGATTTAAAGCAAGACCGAGATCGTCTGGATTTAGCCTTACTAGATGCAGAAGAGAAAAGTTTTAAAATTCTAGCAAGCCATTATCCTGATATTACAAATAAGATTCTTTCTGAACATGAAATTCGCTTAGTGTTATGTGGTCATACCCACGGGGGGCAAATTCATATTTTAGGATATAGTCCACATGAAAGAGGGAAAATAAAAAGATTAGATAATACAATTCTTCTTATTAGTAATGGTTATGGTACCACTACCATCCCTTTAAGGTTGGGGGCACCTGCTGAATGTCACTTGATTACACTAAAGTGGAATTCTGGTATGGAAGGATAAATATAGACAATTCACCAACAGGACCCCAGGGCATACACTGAAAACAAGAGTTATGTCACGGCAGGGGGCAAAATCATGCGCTTAGAACGCTTAACGGCCAATAAAATAAAAATTTTTCTAACCTCTGATGATTTATTTGACAGGGGACTCTCCAAAGAAGATATTTGGAAAGACTCCATAAAATGGAATCAGCTTTTTCATGATTTGGTGGAAGAAGCAAGTGAGGAATTTGACGTTGATATCCAAGGTTCTGTGGCGGTAGAGGTGTTCTCCCTCCAGGCTCAAGGGATGATATTGATCATTACCGTTGATGAAGCAATTGAAGATGAGGAAATTCTATATGATGGATTTATTGAAATGCAAGTAAGGATGGAAGGTTTTGAGGACCTATTGTATGAGTTTGATGATTTTGAGGATATAATTGGTCTTTCAAAAAGACTATCCACTGTCAATATTTTTGGTGGAAGCCTATATGCAATGCATAATCGCTATTATTTAGTAATGAATAATTTAGAAACTGAAAATAATATTAAGGCAGCTTGTGTTTTATCTGAATTTGGTAATGCTTCTATTCTAAGTCCGTACGTTTTAGCTGAGTATGGGAAACGAATAATCGAAAATAATGCGGTGGAAACTATTCTTCAATATTTCAAGTAATTTAGCTTCTTTTTAAGAAATTAAGTTAGAAAGGGCAACCACCGCCCTTTCAATCATTAAAAGCTTTTAAGATATAATTTGTAGCCATTGCAATTTTTAGAAATCCTTTAAAAATGCAATTGGCAACGTTTACATAATGGTTCAGGTAGTTGTTTTTTCCTCTTGCATAAATCAATTAAAGGTGTATACTTGTGTCTGAAAGCTGACAACATTCGTAGCATTTTTTTAGGGAGGATTACAAATGGTAGCCGATAAAGATAATGAAAAGACTAATCAAGTGGAAAAGCATGATGTGTTGAAATCGACACAAACCGTTATACATAAAGCCCTTGAAAAGTTAGGTTATCCTGAAGAGGTATACGAGCTCTTAAAAGAGCCATTACGTTTAATGACAGTTAAAATTCCAATTAGAATGGATGACGGTTCCATAAAAATATTTACTGGTTACCGTGCCCAGCATAATGATGCTGTGGGGCCAACAAAGGGTGGAATTCGTTTCCATCCAGGTGTGACAGAAACGGAAGTGAAAGCCCTTTCGATTTGGATGAGCTTAAAATGTGGAATTGTCGATCTTCCGTATGGCGGTGGTAAAGGCGGTATTGTCTGCGACCCTCGTGATATGTCCTTTAGAGAGCTTGAAAGATTAAGCCGGGGATACGTAAGAGCAATCAGTCAAATTGTTGGACCAACTAAAGACATTCCAGCTCCTGATGTGTTTACCAATTCGCAAATCATGGCTTGGATGATGGATGAATATAGCCGAATTGATGAATTTAATTCACCAGGTTTTATTACGGGTAAACCACTTGTTCTTGGAGGGTCACATGGACGTGAATCTGCAACGGCAAAAGGAGTAACAATCTGTATCCAAGAGGCTGCTAAAAAGAAAGGTATTCAAATTGAGGGTGCAAGGGTTGTTATTCAAGGTTTTGGTAATGCTGGAAGCTTTTTATCTAAATTCATGCACGATGCAGGTGCAAAAGTAATTGGAATTTCTGATGCATACGGAGCTTTGCATGATCCAAATGGTTTGGATATTGATTATCTATTAGATAGACGAGATAGCTTTGGAACGGTTACAAAATTATTTAATAACACGATAACAAATAAGGAATTGCTAGAACTTGAATGCGATATTCTTGTTCCTGCTGCAATAGAAAATCAAATTACTGAAGAAAACGCTCATAATATTCGTGCAAGCATTGTGGTAGAGGCGGCAAATGGTCCAACTACACTAGAGGCGACAGAGATTTTAACAGAACGAGGAATTCTCCTTGTCCCGGATGTATTAGCATCTGCCGGTGGTGTAACCGTTTCTTATTTCGAATGGGTTCAAAATAACCAAGGTTACTATTGGTCTGAGGAAGAAGTAGAAGAAAAATTGGAAAAGGTAATGATAAAATCCTTTAACAATATTTATGACACTGCCCAAACACGCCGTGTCGATATGCGACTTGCTGCATATATGGTTGGAGTTAGAAAAATGGCAGAGGCAAGCCGTTTTAGAGGCTGGATTTAAAACTTAACCATTGAAACATAGTGAAAAAACTCCTATCATAGACGATAGGAGTTTTTTTGTTATCCTGTATGATTGTTTTAAGGGGTGTGCTTATTATGCAAATAGAAGATATCATTATTGTTGGCGGTGGCCCATGTGGTTTAGCAGCGGCGATCGCAGTTCAGGATATAGGGAAAAAACCACTTATTATTGAAAAAGGAAATGTGGTGAATTCAATTTATCACTATCCTACACATCAAACATTTTTTAGTACAGCAGAAAAATTAGAAATTGGCGAAGTACCCTTTATTACAGAACATTATAAACCTAAAAGAAATCAGGCGCTTGTTTATTATCGAGAAGTTGCCAA
Source organism: Bacillus sp. ISL-46 (assembly GCF_018613205.1). NCBI lineage: Bacteria > Bacillati > Bacillota > Bacilli > Caryophanales > Bacillaceae > Bacillus > Bacillus sp. ISL-46. The sequence goes on along the minus strand of NZ_JAGGQR010000016.1, from coordinate 9,049 downwards.
ACGGAAACAGTTACGAATAAATGCGTTTGAAAAAGTTACCAGTGTATCAAAACAAGGTGGGCTGTTTCATGTTTATACCAATAAAAATACTTATTGTGCCCGCTATGTAATCATCGCAACCGGTTATTATGATCATCCCAATTATATGGAGGTACCTGGTGAAAATTTATCAAAGGTATTTCACTATTTTAAAGAAGCCCATCCATTTTATGATAAAGATGTTTGTGTGATTGGTGGGAAAAATTCTAGTGTTGACGCTGCAATAGAACTTGTGAAGGCTGGAGCGAGAGTAACAGTTTTATATCGTGGGGAAAAATACTCTCCAAGTATAAAGCCATGGATTCTTCCTGAATTTGAAGCGTTGGTCCGGGCGGGAACCATTTTGATGGAATTTAACGCTACCCTAAAAGAAATAACGGAAAATCAAGTTGTATATATAAAAGACCATAACGAAAAAGTGATAAGCAATGATTTTGTTTTTGCAATGACAGGCTACCATCCAGATCATCAATTTTTACGGAACATGGGTGTAAATATAGATGGGGAATCAGGGCGACCCTTCTTTAATGCAGATACAATGGAGACAAATATTGAGGGGATATATATAGCAGGCGTAATTGCGGCAGGAAATAACGCAAATGAAATATTCATTGAAAATGGCAGGTTCCACGGTGGGGAAATTGCTTGCTCAATCCTAGAAAAAGATGCAAAAAGGGTGACAAAATGATGAAAAAAGTTGTCTTATTAACAACAGGTGGAACAATAGCAAGCAAGCCAAATAAAGATTCAGGAAAATTAGCCTCAGGTGCGTTAACTGGTGAAGAGCTCGCTAGTATGTGTAATTTGCCAAAGGACATTGAAGTCGTTATTGAATCTGTTTTTCAAAAAGCTAGTATTCATATTACATTTGATGATTTAATTTTATTAAAAAACAAAATTGAGGACTATTTTAAGGATGAAGATGTTTCAGGCGTGGTTGTCACACATGGAACGGATACAATGGAAGAAACATCCTACTTTCTTGATTTAACAATTAAAGACCCAAGAACTGTTGTCGTTACAGGTTCCCAGCGCTCGCCAGAGGATTTAGGCAGCGATGTGTATATTAATTTGCGTCATGCCATTTATTGTGCTTGTTCTTATGATTTAAGGGATGCTGGCACCGTTGTCGTTTTTAATGAACGAATATTTGCTGCAAGATATGTAAAAAAAGAACATGCATCCAATATCCAGGGTTTCAATGCATTTGGATTTGGCTATCTTGGCATTATTGATAACGATCAGGTTCATGTTTTTCAAAAACCAATCAAAAGAGAGTATTTTGAAATAGAATCATCTATTCCTCAAGTCGAAATTATTAAATGCTATATTGGAGCTGATGGGAAATTTATTAAAGCAGCTCGAGAGGCGGGGATTGCTGGAATTGTCCTAGAAGGAGTGGGACGTGGTCAGGTTGCCCCTAAAATGATGGCAGAAATTGAAAAAGCTATTGCAGCGGGAATTAAACTGGTTGTCACTACAAGCGCAGAAGAGGGTTCAGTATACACAACCTATGATTATGAAGGAAGTGCCTTTGATCTTTTTAATAAGGGAGTTATTCTAGGAAGTGACAACGACTCTAAAAAAGCAAGAATTAAATTGGCTGTAGCCCTTGCTAGCAATTTGAAGGAAATTAAATTTTAAGCTAACCAAATGTCAAACGGTTGAAGTCGGCTTAATAAATGGAATGAATCTTTCATTTTCTTTATAGAGAATACATGATACGATTAAGAAAATGGATTGGAAAAGAGGTTCATCATGCTGGGAATATTATCCGCCGGAATTGCCCCCGGACTGGCCTTACTTAGTTATTTTTATTTAAAAGATGAATATGACTCAGAGCCAATATCCTTCGTTCTAAGGACATTTATGTACGGAGCCCTTCTTGTGTTTCCAATCATGTTTATCCAGCATGTACTTGAAACAGAACATATAATTAAATCTGATCTTTTCAATGCGTTTCTTAGCTCAGGTCTATTTGAAGAGTTTTTCAAATGGTTTATTCTCTTTTATGTTGTCTATCAGCATGTAGAGTTTGATGAACCCTTTGATGGAATTGTCTATGGAGTAGCTGTTTCACTTGGTTTTGCTACAATAGAAAATGTCTTCTATTTAATAGCTAATGGAATCGAACATGCGGTAACACGTGCATTATTACCTGTTTCAAGTCACGCTCTATTTGGTGTAATTATGGGCTTTTATATTGGAAAAGCTAAGTTTACGGAAGGGAATAAAGCTAAATGGGTTATATTTTCCCTTCTCTTACCATTTCTTCTGCACGGTGCATACGATTTTATCTTAATTTCCCAAGAAAATTGGCTCTTTATTATTTTTCCTTTTATGATTTTTCTTTGGTGGTTTGGACTAAGGAAAGTGAAAAAAGCTAAAATATTAAGTGCCAATCATATGAAAAAGCAATATGCTGTCCAAAAAACCCTTCACTTGTAAAGGGTTTTTTTATTTATTCTCATTAAGATGGAATAAAAACACCTTTTAAACAAAAAATAGGGTTACTGATAAAAGATTTACAATGGGGGTTAATATTCCATGATAAAGAAAAAAATTTTGCTAAAATTTTCCATATTAATCTTTCTTATGTTTGGGACATCTACATTTATTGAAAGCAAGGAGGTCAGAGCTTTCTCTAATCAGATTATCCAAAAAGGTGCGGTCGGTGATGATGTCATTGAACTGCAATCCAGGCTCCAGTATCTTGGATTTTACCATGGGAAGATTGATGGGGTATTCGGATGGAGTACGTATTGGGCGTTAAGAAATTTTCAATATGAATTTGGGCTGCCAATTGATGGATTGGCGGGGTGGCCAACAAAATTAAAACTAGCCAAAGCAAGCAAATACAATGAACAGTTTGTAAAAAAGCAAATAAACTCAGGTAACAAATTTACACATTACGGTGGGGGAGATGAAAGTAAACAAAGTGTCCCTAATCCAGCAAAACAAACACCCAAAAATACAGCTCCACCAAAAAATACAGCTCAAAAAAACACTTCACCAAAAAAAGGGACACCCAAAAAGCCAACAGCTGCTAACATACCAAATGGTTATTCACAAAATGATATCCAATTGATGGCTAATGCCGTTTATGGAGAATCAAGGGGCGAACCCTATACAGGTCAAGTTGCTGTTGCAGCTGTTATTCTCAATAGGGTAAATAGTTCAACATTTCCTAATACAGTTTCAGGAGTAATTTTTGAGCCTGGTGCTTTCACGGCCGTTGCTGATGGGCAAATTTGGCTAACACCAAATGAAAATGCTAAGAAAGCCGTAGTAGATGCAATCAATGGTTGGGACCCAACTGGAGAGGCATTATACTATTTTAACCCAGATACTGCTACTAGCGGCTGGATATGGGGACGACCTCAAATAAAACAAATCGGAAAACATATTTTTTGCAAATAGAGAGGTGAATAGAATTGATCAGAGGAATATTAATAGGTGTTCTCGCTGTAGGTGTCGCGGGAACAGCCTATTGGGGCTACCAAGAACATCAGGAAAAAAATGCAATATTAATAAATGCAGAAAATGCTTATCAACGAGCATTCCATGATCTTTCCTATCAAGTGGATTTATTACACGATAAGATTGGAACAACCCTTGCAATGAATTCAAGGCAATCATTGTCTCCATCGTTAATTGAGGTATGGAGGATTACTTCAGAAGCACATAGTGATGTAGGGCAACTGCCGTTAACATTACTACCTTTTAACAAGACGGAGGAATTCTTGGCCAAAATTGGAAACTTCAGCTATCGAACCGCTGTTAGAGATTTAGACAAGGAACCATTGTCAAAGGATGAATACAACACTTTAAAGGTACTTTATAAGCAGTCTGGTGATATTCAGGATGACCTTCGAAAAGTACAGCATATGGTACTCAAAAATAACCTTCGCTGGATGGATGTTGAACTTGCCCTGGCTTCTGGCAAGGAATCTACGGATAATACAATAATTGACGGCTTTAAATCTGTAGAAAAGACAGTGACAGGCTATGTAGAAACGGACTTGGGCCCAACTTTTGTAAATATGCAAAAAAAGGATGAAAATTTTAAAAAAATAAAAGGAAAAACGATTTCCAAGCAAGAAGCAATTAAAATCGCTAAAAAGTATATGAAAATTGATAGGAATTCCGAAGTGAAAGTTACTGAAAATGGAAAAGGTTCCAATTATGGTTTTTATAGTGTTTCCATAAGAAATAAGAAAACCGGTGATGAAGGCAGTATGGACATTACCAAAAAAGCGGGACATCCAATTTGGTTTATTAACCATCGAGATGTAAAAAAACAAGTTCTCAGTTTAAATGATGCTGATAATAAGGCAGCAACTTTTCTAAAAGAAACAGGTTTTAAAGATTTAGAGATATTTGAAAGCACACAATATGACAATATCGGTGTTTTCAATTTTGTTTCAAAAATAAATGGTATTAGAATTTACCCTGAATCGATTAAAGTTAAAGTTGCTTTGGACAATGGTGATATTATTGGTGTATCCGCTGAAGAGTATTTAAAATCTTTTCAGACAAGGAAAATAGAAAAGCCTGCTATTTCTTTAGAACAAGCCAGAGCAAAGGTGAATCCTAACTTTAAAGTAATGGAAGACCGACAGGCAATTATAATAAATGACCTTAACGAAGAGGTGCTTTGTTATGAGTTCCTTGGGACAATCGATGATGATACCTATCGTATTTTTATTAATGCAAAAAGCGGTGTAGAAGAAGATGTTGAAAAAATGAAGAATGCTGAGACGGTATATGAAGACGTGATATAAGGAAGAGCAATTGCTTTTCCTTATATTTTTTTCAAATAACTCCAATAATAAATATATATTGATTTGTGGAGTGGATGTTATGAAAAAGGTAGAAAGAGTTTTAATTAAAGTTGTCATCATACAGTTTATTTTTCTATTTTTTGCACAATTATTTTTTCATCAGTTGGATGTCTTTCCTCAAGTAAAACAATTGACTAAATACGAAGGGGTAAATGAAAATACATATACTGATATTCTTGAAACCTTCCAGGGAAAATGAGAAAGCAGGCCTGCCTGCTTTCTTTTGATTGAACATAATTATAATTGTCATTAAATTTCATTTTTATAGTCGTAAATAAAAGAGGCATTGACATATCTTGTGGTAAAATAAATAGTAGACAACATCTGAGATAATCATGATGGCAAATAGGAGGATTTATGGAAAAAAAAATATCAATCGCAATAGACGGCCCTGCTGCAGCCGGTAAGAGTACAGTTGCAAAAATTGTAGCAGAAAAACTTTCTTATATTTATATCGATACTGGTGCTATGTACCGGGCATTAACATATAAGGCAATAGTTAATCAGCTAAATTTAGAAGATGAAGATTCATTATTAGAGACATTATTATCTACGGATATTAAATTGCTGCCTTCTGAGAGTGGGCAATTAGTATATCTAGACGATCGGGATGTGACAGATGAGATTCGTTTTGCTGAAGTAACTAATTCGACTTCATATGTTGCTAAACATCAGAAAGTCCGTGAAGAAATGGTCAGAAGACAACAAGCTTTTGCCTCTGAAGGCGGAGTTGTAATGGATGGTAGGGACATCGGGACACATGTATTGCCAGGTGCAGAGGTAAAGATATTCTTACTTGCTAGTGTCGAGGAAAGAGCTGAGAGGCGTCATATTGAAAATGTCCAAAAAGGATTTTCATCCGACTTAGAAAAGTTGAAAGAAGAAATTGCTCGTAGAGATAAAATCGACACAGAGAGAGAAATAGCACCACTGAAAAAAGCAGATGATGCAATTGAAATTGATACAACCTCTTTGACAATTCCTGATGTTGTTGAAAAAATAATGACGTTGGTGCACGAAAGGATTGGATAAGTGTGACGTTTTATGCGTTTGCAAGGTCAGTTGTATATGGAGTTTTTAAGCCATGGTATAGGATTGAAGCCATCGGACGTGAACATTTCCCGAAAGAGGGCGGGGTTCTTCTTTGTTCTAATCATATCCATAATTTCGATCCTATGGTTGTAGGAATCATGGCACCACGACCTATTCACTATATGGCAAAAGAAGAGATTTTTTCCGTTCCTGTTTTAGGTAATATTGTTAGGAAATGCAATGCATTTCCGGTTAAAAGGGGATTTAACGATCGTGAAGCACTTAGAACAGGTCTAAAGCTTTTAAAGGATGGTCATGTTTTCGGTCTTTTTCCAGAGGGAACAAGGAGTAAGACTGGGGAATTAGGAAAAGGACTTTCCGGAGCAGGATTTTTTGCTCTAAGATCAACAGCAGCGGTTGTACCTTGTGCTATTATTGGACCGTATAGAAGTTTCCGAAAATTAAAGGTCGTCTATGGACAACCCATTGACCTGGAAGAAATGAGAAAAGAGAAAGCTTCAGCAGAACAAGTTACTGAATTAATTATGTCAGAGATTGAAAAACTTAAAAAAGAACATCAATAGGTTCTGCTTGACAAAAAAGACTATTTGTAAGAAGTTAATGGAAAGAGATTTTTTTTGAAAATTCACTGCTTTTAGGTTTGTTTTATATATGTTGTATGCTGCGTGGCATCCACCAGTTCATATATAGAATTTTTAGGAGTAAATGGATTAAGGAGGAATACATATGTCGGAAGAATTAAATCAAGTAGATGTGAGAAACTTTGAAATCGGGGATAAAGTGACAGGACAAGTTACTAAAGTAGAAGAAAAGCAGGTGCTCGTGGATATCCAAGGCAGCAAAATTGATGGAATCATCCCAATCAGTGAACTTTCAAGCCTGCATATTGAAAAAGCATCAGATGCAGTCGCAGATGGTGATGAATTAGAATTAGAAGTTTTAAAAGTAGAGGAAGAAGCGATTATCCTTTCCAAAAGGAAAGTAGATGCAGAAAAAGCATGGGAGAGTTTAGAAAAACAATTCCAAAGTGGAGAAGTTTTTGAAGCTGAGGTTAAAGACGTCGTAAAAGGTGGCCTTGTTGTTGATCTCGGAGTTCGTGGTTTTGTACCAGCATCCCTCGTTGAAGCTCATTTTGTAGAAGATTTCAGCGATTATAAAGGCCGTATCCTAACCTTTAAAATTGTAGAACTTGATAAGGAAAAGAATCGATTAATTCTTTCTCATCGAGCTGTTGTAGAACAAGAAAAAGGTAAACAAAAACAAAATCGCCTAACTGCAGTTCAAGTTGGCCAAATTATTGATGGTACAGTTCAAAGAATCACTGATTTTGGGGCATTCGTAGATATTGGCGGCATTGACGGTCTTGTTCATATTTCCCAATTATCTTATGAGCACATCGATAAGCCTTCTGATGTAGTTCATGAAGGGCAACAAGTACAGGTTAAGGTATTGAGTGTTGATCGTGATAATGAAAGGATTTCTTTATCGATTAAAGAAACACTTCCTGGACCTTGGTCAAATATTTCCGAAAAAGCACCAAAAGGAACCGTCTTAAAAGGAAAAGTGAAAAGATTGGTTTCTTATGGAGCATTTGTCGAAGTATTTCCAGGTGTTGAAGGGTTGGTTCATATCTCTCAAATTGCCCATAAACACATCGGTACACCACATGAAGTATTGAAAGAAGGACAGGAAGTAGATGTCAAAGTTCTTGAGGCAAATGAGTCAGATCAACGTTTATCCTTAAGCATTAAAGAACTTCTTGAAAAAGAGTATGAGGAAAACCATGACTATGAACTTCCTGAAGAGTCAAAAGGCTTTCAGCTTGGAGAAGTTATTGGAGATAAATTAAAGAATCTAGGAAAATAATGGTGATTTAAGTGTCTAGATCTGAACGAAAATGGGACCACATTCGTTATGCCCTTGATAATAGGAGACATCATGCTTCAGCTTTCGATGATATAAAATTTATTCACCAAGGATTACCGAATATCGGTGTGTTCGATGTTGGATTAGACCATGAAATTGGCGGACTTTATTTAAGTTCGCCAATTTTTATCAATGCCATGACCGGTGGTGGTGGTGAAAAAACTTATTGTATCAATAAAGAGCTGGCAATAGTAGCTAAAAATACCGGTTTAACAATGGCCGTTGGGTCACAAATGGCTGCATTAAAAGATAAAACTCAAAAATACACCTATGAAATTGTCCGTAAAGAGAATCCCAAAGGTGTTATTATTGCAAATTTAGGGAGTGAAGCCTCACCAGACGACGCAAAAGCTGCTATCGAGATGGTTGAAGCAAATGCCCTGCAAATACACTTAAATGTAATTCAAGAATTAACTATGCCAGAGGGAGATCGGAATTTTTCCGGTGCACTTAAAAGAATTGAATCCATTGTTAAAGAGCTAACAGTCCCTGTTATTGTGAAAGAAGTTGGTTTCGGTATGGCAAAGGAAACTGTTCATTCACTTTCGTCAATTGGCGTTAAAGTGGTTGATGTGGGCGGCTCTGGGGGAACAAATTTTGCTGAAATTGAGAATAAGCGCAGGGAAAAATCTCTGTCTTTTTTTAATCAATGGGGAATCCCGACGGGTGTATCTATTCTTGAAGCAACGTCAGTTTCTAATCATCTATCCATCATTGGCTCGGGGGGATTTATGTCAGCGCATGATATTGCAAAAGGAATAGCGATTGGAGCAGATGCGGTTGGCATGGCAGGTTATTTCTTGAAAATTCTTGTTAATGATGGGATAGAAACGTTACAGAAAGAAATCGAAACCCTTCATGAGGAATTAAAAATGATTATGACTGCTTTAGGTACAAAGACTGTTTCAGATTTAAAAAATGCACCCCTAATAATATCTGGCGAAACCTATCATTGGTTAAATCAAAGAGGCATAGATACAAAAAAATATGCAAAGCGTTCCATAAATTAAAAGCTCCCGCAACCGCGGGAGCTTTCAGATTGTAGACAAAAGGCATTCGAATGAGCCCATTCGATGCCTTTTTATTGGATTTTTGCTCGTAAGAGCAAAATTTAGACCTATCCTTTGACTATTATTACGCAAATTCTGGACCTTTCCACGTCCAGCTGGCCATCTTTTTCAAGTTCA